>WTCF01000061.1 GCA_013138705.1 Deltaproteobacteria bacterium | reverse complement strand
TCACAGGATAGCCCGAATTTATCCATGCCTTCATACCGCCCGCAAGGCTGTGAACGTGCGTAAAACCTTTGCCCGCAAGAAAACTTGCAGCAATGTTTCCCCTGTATCCTACGGCGCATGTGACAATAACTTCCTCATTTTTCGGTATGTCCGGCAGTTTTTTCATCAATTCGGTCAAAGGAAGATGAACCGCTTCTTTAACATGTCCCATATGCCATTCGGCAGGCGTCCTGACATCGAAAAAGTATTGGTAGTTTTTTTTCTCGATTTTTTCTCTTAGACGGGCTGCCGAAATCTGCCACAAGTGCGCTATAGGAAAACCCATCTCCTGCCATGCGGCAATTCCCCCGTAAAGAAATCCCATGATATTGTCATACCCGATCCGGTGCAGTTGAATACGCATTTTTTCATAAGCTTGTTCATCAGTAACGACAAGTATCAACTTAGATTCCGGCTCTATAACCATTCCGATCCAGTTTGCGGTCTGTTTGGCAAAACCGATATTGATACTTCCAGGAATATGAACTCCTCCGAATGCAGCAGTATCGCGGGTATCCAAAACCAAAGCGCCTTTTTCGATTCGCTCTTTTACCTGAAAAGGAGATAAATCCTTTAATGCAGGACACCGCTCAAGAAGCTGGGGACCGTTTGTATTTGTTTTGATTATATGTGAAAAACTTTTGGGTCTTTCCGGGAAATCCTTTTTGAACGCCGTCTGAAAATCCTCCCATGAAAGAAGTAGGGACGGATTATTCTCTTTTTCAAATCCGATCGTAGAACTCGGCTTAGTACTCATACCTCTTCCGCACAGAGAACCTTCTCCATGTGCGGGAAATATTTCCATACTATCCGGAAGCCTTCCTAATTTATTATGAAGCGAATTGTAAAGATTTTTTACCTGTTCATCGATAAGTTCTGCCCCCGCAAGATCGGGTCTTCCGACATCTCCGACAAACATGCAGTCTCCGGTAAGAACAAACCACGGTTTAACACTTCTCGATTTGTCGGTAACCAAAATAGACATCGCATCTGGGGTATGTCCCGGAGTTTTGATAAACTCAAGTTTGGCATTTCCGATCTCGAAGATATCTCCTTCATTGACTTCTTTATGCTCAAAGCGGACAGGTGTATCTTTTGCAAAATAAATATCAGCGCCCGTTCTCGATTTTAACTCCATGTTTCCGCTGACATGGTCTGCGTGGATATGGGTTTCAAAAATGTGAGTAATTTTCATGCCGTTTTTACGTGCGAGATCGATGTAATCGTAGACATCTCTTTTAGGGTCGACCACGCAAGCAGCCCGTGCCATAGGGCATCCGATAATATAGGAAAGACATCCCATGCCTTCTACTGCTATCTGCTTAAAATACATTTTTCCCCTCCGGTTTTTCAATTCGCATTTTAAAAATTCGCTCCTCTTATATAATTATAGTGGGAATAATCGACTCTTTACAATAGAATTTTAGTTCATCCGAGATTAGCATACTTTTAAGTTGAAAGTAGTGGACATATCTGATTTCTCAAATGGCAAAAACAAGAAAAACTTTGAATTGCTTATAGAAGAGGAATTCATAGCCAGGGTCACGCAGCATATCCCTGAAAAGGGCTTTCAGATGATGCGCTCCTTTAGGTGGCATCAAACAGATCCATGGGGCAGCGGCGGAAGGAGGAGATGCTGACTAAAGCATCAAGGCGAACACCACACAAACACCAGGAATGATGATTCTTGGTATAGGTTTCATACGATCACTCCTTTCACCAGATATTCGTCAGCCTGACCTAATGACTGACTGAATTAAATTCTATTGCTATTCTTGGACCTCTCTTTTCCTGTTCAGCCAATAGAACAAAACTGGGACAATGATCAGGTTTGTCAGAGTCGCTGTGACTATCCCTCCTACGACCGGAGTGGCAATAGGCTTCATCACTTCTGAGCCTGTCCCGGTAGACAACATGATGGCCATGAGGGCCAGAACGGTCGTGGCAGTCGTCATGGTAATTGCCCTGACTCTCAGCAGAGCGGCATCAGTGACGATCTCTTTGAGGGGTTTACCTGGTCGTCCTCCCTCCTTTTGCAGCAGAAGATATTCAACCATGACGATCCCGTCTTCAACAGATATCCCAAATAAAGCCAGGTATCCCACCCACACGGCTGTTGAGAATTTGACTCCCATGAAATACTGCAGCCAGATTCCGCCTACAAAGGCAAATGGCACGGCGAGCATAAGGGTTAGCGCTGCCGGGAAGGACTTAAACTTCATGTAAAGGAGGACAAAAATGACTAGGATACAGACCGGCACAACCGCCATCAGCCTCTTTCTCGATTGAAGTTCGTACTCATATTGCCCACTCCAGGTCATGTAATAGCCGGGAGGGAAGGTGACAGCCTTCTTCACGATTTTGTCAGCCTCGGTCACAAAATCGACAATGCCGGTCTTTTCTGTGTCCACATCTACAAAAATGCGTGCGAACAGGAGGGTGTCTTCGCTCGCTATCTTTGCGGGTCCCAGGCTTCTGACGATCTTAGTCAATTGATGCAGTGGGACCTTGTAACCAAAAGGGGAGTCGACCATCACCCGTTTGATCGCCTCCACGTTGTCCCTCAATTCCCGCATATACCTGACACGGACAGGGTAACGCTCTCTTCCCTCGACTGTTGTGGTAATGTTCATGCCCCCCAGGGCTGTCATGATCAGGGTCTGAACATCGCCCACCCTGATGCCATGTCTAGCCACTTCATTCCGATCGATTTCAATCTCAAGGTATGGCTTGTTTCCAATACGTTCTGCATAAGGGCTCACGACCCCTGGGATTGTCCGCAGAACCTCTTCAACCTTCAATGCGAGCCGTTCGATTTCCTTCAGATCTGAACCGAACACCTTGATTCCAACCGGCGTTTGAATGCCGGTGGCAAGCATGTCAATGCGATTGCGGATGGGTTGTGTCATGATCGGTATTACGCCGGGCATCTCTGTCTTCTTAATAATCTCATCGATTAGTTTTGCTTTGGTCATCCCCGGCCGCCATTGATTCTCAGGTTTGATGACGATGATCGCCTCTATCATCCCCACAGGCGCAGGATCTGTCGCCGTGTCGGCACGTCCCAGTTTTCCAACCACGGTGACCACTTCAGGAAGTTTCTTGATGATAGAGGTCTGTTTGGTGAGAACTTCTTTCACCTGGGTCAGGGAAGCACCCGGCAAAAGGACAGGCATGTAAAGCAAATCGCCTTCGTTCAACGGTGGCATGAACTCGCTCTTAATGCCCGGCAAGATCGACTCCATGCCGGCCACAATTCTGTGCAGCACAGGTATGCTGTGGACAGGCATAATCTTGGACAGAGGCGTCGTAATGAGTCGTGCCCCCATCATAGGGACCACGCTGATAGCAATGAAGATCAGCGCGAACAGGATCACGAGAAATCTATGATCCAGGCTCCACCTGATTACCGGCCGATAAGCCGACTGTAAGACTCTCGTGATCAGATGCTTCTCCGGCGGCTTCGTTTTTCTGCCTAGAATGAGGATACACAGTACCGGAATGACGGTGATGGACAGGACCGCTGCACTGCCCATGGCCGAAATGGTGGTCAAAGCCAGCGGTCTGAAGAGCTTGCCGGCCTGACCGGTAAGGGTAAGGATTGTGGCAAAGGCCGTAATAATGATCAGCATGGAGAAGAAAATGCCTCCCCCCACCTCACAAGCGGCCTTCAAGGCAACCACAGACTTCTTCTTGTGAGGGGCCGCTGAAATGTGCCTCGCAATATTCTCTGTCATGATAATGCCGGCGTCGACCATCACACCGATGGAAAGGGCCAGTCCTCCCAAAGCCATGATATTTGAAGAGACTTTAAGAATGTACATCACCACAAAAGACATGAGGATCCCGGCTGGCAGGATCATTGAAATGATCAGGCTGCTTCGAATCTGTCCCATAAACACGAGGACCACCAACAGCGCAATAACGAGGGCCTGTATGAGGGCAACCCTCAGGGTGTGAACTGCTCTCTGGATAAGATCAGATCGATCATAATACCCGTTGATCCTGACTCCAGGCGGAAGCCCTGTTTTGATCTCTTCGATTTTGGATTTCACGCCTTCGATGACCGACAGGGGGTTTTCACCGTAGCGCATCAGGACGATCCCGCCCACGGTCTCCTCACCATCTTTAACCAGGGCCCCGCGGCGAAACTCGGGACCCAAGGTGACAAGAGCAATGTTCTTCACATAGACAGGAACGCCTTCGTGAGACCCAATGACAATGTTCTCTATATCTTCCGGGTTCTTGATAAACCCCAAACTTCGAACGATCCACTCTGCACCACCTTCTTCTATAACCTTGGCACCTACATCGATATTGCTTTCTTTGACAGCCCTGATGAGCTGTTTCATGTCGATCCCATAGGAAAGCATCTTGCTGGGATCAACATCGATCTGGTACTGTTTGACGTAGCCTCCAACACTGGCTACTTCACTCACACCCTGCACGGCTGTGAGCTGGAACTTAATAAACCAGTCCTGTATTGACCTCAGCTCTGCCAAGTTCTGCTGCGAACGAACAAGAGGCCGACCATCTTCTGGGCACTTTCCAGCCCTTTCATAAACCTTTCTTGGATGATCGGGGCAATAGTAGCCGTTCTCGATGGTGTACCAGAATACCTGCCCAAGAGCTGTTGCATCGGGGCCGAGTACGGGAACCACCCCCTCAGGAAGGTCTTTCTGAGCCAGGTTTATCCGCTCTAACACCCGAGTTCGGGACCAGTAGAAGTCGATCTTGTCCTCAAAGACAATGTTAATTGTCCCAAATCCAAACATGGCGTTGGAACGAATAACTTCCACACCAGGAATACCCAGTAAACTGGTCGTCAAGGGATATACAACTTGATCCTCTATGTCTTTCGGGCTTCTTCCTGACCATTCCACATAAACGATTTGTTGATTAACGCCGATGTCGGGAATGGCGTCGACAGGGGTCCTTTTCATCGCCCACCAACCAGCCCCTATAAAGGCCACTGCAAAGGCAAGAACCATGAATCGGTTAGAGATAGACCATGCAATAATCCTGTCGATCATAGCCCCAAACTCCGGTTTCTATTACGTTCCTTGTCTGCCTCTTTAATGACTGTGTCCAATTGCCCCGCCATACTCTCCGGATGCTGCGCCCCCTAGAGTACGCTGAGAGTCGAGAAGGTAAGTGGCTGATACGGCCACTCGTTGGCCTTTTTCAAGGCCGGATACAACTGGGACCCAAGCCCCGGCTCTGCTTCCGACCTCGATTTCAACCGGCTTGAACGTTCCTTCTCCCAAATCAACGTAAGCCAGCTTTCTTACTCCGGTATCCAAAACAGCTGTGTACGGTATAGCAAGGACCGGCTTATGGCCCGCGTGAGGGATCTTCAATCTGACGTCCACAAACATGCCGGGTTTAAGCATGCGCTCCGGATTGGGCACATCTATGCGCACCTTGACCGAGCGCGTTTTCTTATTCAAGAATGGGTCAATGAAGGATACCGTGCCTGTAAATGTGTCTCCTGGATAGGCTGCTGACGTGATGGCCACCTTTTGGCCCTGCTTGACCCAAGCCATCTCGTATTCGTAAACATCTGCCATGGCCCAGACAACGGACAAGTCAGCAATCGTAAAAAGCTTGTCGCCGGTCTTCACGTATTGGCCTTCATTGGTTTGCTTGTGGATTACCGTACCCCCGATCGGCGCGTTGATGGTTGTCTCTGAACAAACGCCCTGACAACTCTTCTCCATTTCAGCAATCTCTTCTTGAGAAATTCCCCAGAACACCAGTCGCTGTTTCGTGGCATTGACCAGATCAACGGCCGCTTTAAGAGCTTGTGCATTTCCACCGGCCTTTATCTTATCCCTCGTTTCAAGGGCAAGGAGGTACTCTTGCTGAGTAGAAATCAATTCGGGACTGTAAAGCTCAGCCAGAGGTGTCCCTTTCTTGACTTCAACACCCATAAAATTCACATACAGTCTGTTGATTCTCCCACCAATCCATGCGGAAACCACCTTCACACGTCTTTCATCATAGGTGATTTCCCCAACTGTCCGGATTTCCTTGACCAGAGTTCGATAGTCAACTGGAGCCGTCCTGATATCCGTTCGCTTCAACATCTCAGGGGTCAATTTCACGGTCATATCGACCTGGTGCTTTGAAAGATCCGTCTGCACGTTTTCAGATTGCTCGCCGTGCTCACTGTGGATTCCTTGCTCATCTGTCTGGGATGGCGGGTCGGAATGTTGGGTATGGGTATCTTTGGCCTGCCCAGGTGAGTGGGTCATCTCTTCTGCACCAAATGATTCCGAAATGAGGAGAAGGCTCAAAACGAATAGCACGGTGCTCGCTGATCGATAAAACCGCATGGCTCTTCTTCCTGATTGCTTCGTATTTCCGTTCATGTTCATCCCTCCTTGACGTGAGGGGAAAAATCTTCCGAAATGCCCGCAGCCTGTTCAATGCCTGCGGCCCTCTCCATGTCAGCAACATGCTTCAAATAGTCAACATAAGCCTTCCAATAGGCGTATTCGATGTTCAGAAGCATCCGCTGAGAATCAAGCAGGTCAAGAAAACCAACCACGCCGGTCACGTATCCAGCTTCGGCTGATTTCAATGACTGCTCTGCCTGGGGTATCAACACGTTCTTATACA
>WTCF01000122.1 GCA_013138705.1 Deltaproteobacteria bacterium | reverse complement strand
CTTCAGGACAGAGAGCGAAAAATTCGAAGCTGCAACCAAGGAAATTAAATCTCTTCATGATCAGGGCCGGCCTGTCCTGGTGGGTAGCTCCAGCGTGGATAATTCAGAGCGGCTTTCAAAGATGTTGAAGCGCCAGGGAATTAAACATGAAGTCCTGAACGCAAAGCATCACGAGAGGGAGGCGGAAATCATAGCCCATGCCGGGGAAAAGGGCTGGATTACCATTGCCACCAATATGGCGGGCCGGGGGACGGACATAGTCCTGGGCGAGGGGGTGGCCGATATGGGCGGGCTGCACATCCTCAGTATCGAGCGCCATGAGTCAAGGCGGATAGATAATCAGCTTAGGGGACGGTCCGGCCGCCAGGGCGACCTCGGTTCTTCCAGGTTTTACCTGTCCCTGGAGGACGACCTGCTGCGCATCTTCGGATCAGACCGCATCTCCGGGATTATGGATAAGTTCGGCATGGATGAAGGAGAGCCTATTGAACACTCCATGCTAAGCAAGGCTATAGAGAACGCTCAGCGAAAGGTTGAGGCCCACAACTTTGAGATCAGAAAGCACCTCCTTGATTACGATGATGTAATGAACAAGCAGAGAGAGGTGATTTACAGCCAGCGGAGGCAGATACTTGCCGGCGAGGATATGCGGGAGGAGCTCTATGGTTTTATTGATGATATAGCAGCAGAGTTGGTGGATACCTATACGGATGAAAAAGCTCTTCCGGAGGAATGGGACTGGAAGGCCATGGAGGAACGTCTACTTGGCCGGTTTTCTGTTCGTCTGGACATTCCTCAGGAAGAAAGAAAGGATCTTGATCAGGCGGCACTGGAAGAAAAAATAGCCGCGGCCGCAAGACATGCCTATGAGAACCAGACAACCCTGTTCGGAGATGAAGAGATGGCCCGGGTGGAGAGGTTCATAGTTCTCCAGACCTTGGACAACTTGTGGAAGGATCATCTCCTCAACATGGACCATTTAAGAGAGGGTATAGGGCTGAGGGGCTACGGGCAGAAGGACCCGCTTCAGGAGTACAGGCGCGAGGGTTATGACATGTTTATGGCCATGATCCAGCGCTTCAGAGAAGAGTCTATAAGCCTCCTGCTCCGGATTCGTCCTATGCGGGAAAGAGAAACTGAAGAACTGGAAACACGGCGCAGAAAGCAACAGCAGAGCATGAGCTATGGCCGTGGAGATGGCGATGACAAGCCAAAGACTGTTAAGCGCAAGGGGCAGAAAGTAGGTCGTAATGACCCGTGTCCCTGTGGCAGCGGGAAAAAGTATAAGAAATGTTGCGGAAGGAAATGAACTTATTGGTCCCTGGTTTTAAGGGTTCAGCCGTTTCAGCCGGCATCAAGTATCAGGGACGCCTTGATCTGGGTCTGATAGCCTCTAATGAGCCCGCGGTGTTAGCCGGTGTATTTACCAGAAACGAGGTAAAGGCCGCCCCGGTCCTTGCAGGGCTTGATCGTCTCAGCAGGGGCGGGCCTTATGCCAGGGCTGTTGTGGTGAACAGCGGCAATGCAAATGCCTGCACAGGCAATGAGGGGGTGGTGCATGTCCACGAGATCTGCACTCTCGTGGCCAAGGAAATGGGCATAACCCCTGAGGATGTGATGGTCTCGTCAACCGGCGTGATCGGCCAACCTCTCCCCATGGGACGGATAAGAGAGGCCGTACCGGCACTTGTAAGGGGCCTTTCTGAGAATGGGCTGGAGGCTGTGGCGGACGCCATTCTCACTACGGATACGGTCCGGAAGACAGCCATCAGGCACATTGATGTCGGTGGTGTAGAGGTGACTGTTGCCGGCATGGCAAAGGGTGCGGGCATGATAGGGCCGAACATTGGTCCACCCCAGGCCACAATGCTCTCCTTTGTCCTGTCAGACGCAAAGGTGGACCCGGTCTGGTGGCAGGGTGCGCTTGAGAGGACCGTATCAGACACGTTTAACCGGATTACCATAGATGGGGATACCAGTACGAATGACACGGTTCTGGCCCTGGCCAACGGTCTTGCCGGAAATATGGAGATTAACAAAGTTTATTACGGAGGGATCCTTGAGGCTGTACTCAAAGATTTGCTACAGGCCCTGGCCCGGCAGATTGTCATGGACGGCGAAGGTGTAACCAAATGTGTAACCTTGGTCGTAAAAGGAGCAAGGACCGGAGATGAGGCAGACAGAATAGCCCGGACTATTGCTGAATCTCCACTCGTGAAGACGGCCTTTTTCGGGGAAGACCCTAACTGGGGTCGTATTCTTGCTGCAGCAGGCCGTGCGGGTTTCCCACTGGATCAGGGGCTGATCAGTTTGTCCTTTGATGACATCGAATTTGTGAGAATGGGCATGGGCGCTGGCAAAGAAGCTGAGGACCAAGCCAAGAAGGTCATGGCTGCCGGAGAGTTCACGGTTGTTTTGGATCTGGGTCTTGGGCAAGAAGAGGCTAGTATTTTGACCAGCGACCTTTCAATTGATTATGTGCGGATCAACGCAGATTATCGTACATGAAAATTCGCCACCCGCTCGCTACGCTCGCTCGACAATATGCTCACCACTGAGATCCTATTCTTCGTGCCCTTCGTGGTTCAGCCTCCCCCTATTTCTTGAAGGAGCTCTCCCCAAAACCCTTACCTTCTTTACCACGAAGGGCACGAAGAACACGAAGGTAATGCACTATCTCCTCCTCAACGGATTATTGAGCGTTCACACTTCATGAATCCCCGTCCTTGAGGTCTGGGAGGATGTCAATACCGGGAAGACGTTTCCCTTGAGAAATTTCGACCATTGTCTCGATGCGAATTAAGCGACGATCAATTTCCCGAGCCTTCTGACTAAGATTTATGACTTCCTTGGTTAATCCCTTTACTTCGTTTGTCAGCAACATAATATCTTTGATCGCCTTAAAGAAATTGTCAGTTGCCCCCATTGCCAACCCCTCTTTCTGCGTGAAGTTGAGCGCGTGTCTGAGCGACAACCTTTCGTGTCTCACGCACTTGCTCAATCGCCTCTTTCAGGTTTTGGCTCATGGTTTCAACGGCCAACTCCATTATCGACTCATCCTCACGTTGAGGATCATAAGCGGAAATCGAGCGGCGCACTATTTCCGCTGCCGACAAACCTTCGCTCGTAGCCATAGCATCTAACTTTTCCCGTTCCTTTTTTCGTAGCATCACAACTGTACGGAAGCGGGCCGGATCCGGCCTCTGTTCAATAGCTGTACCCATATATCCTCCACTACTTTAGATAGTTATTAGAACACAATAGCACATGTGCATAACTTGTACAGCTCTTTTTAAAAAGAATCCTATCAGTTTGATCCGGGAGGTAATAAAGGCACGTACAGGCTGACCGAGGGACAGAATGTTATAAAACAATAGATGACCCCAACCTGCCCCGCATAGCTTGTGTTCCAGCTTACCGTAGCGGCAAGTAACGCACCTGTCCTTCCCACTCACCCTCAAGGCTGCACTCTGCCAATAACAGGATGTCTTCTATGGCAACGCCAATTGGAACGGCACGGCTGACTTCAAATACGCCCGGCATGCCCTTGGCGGCTTCTACCCGTTCATAAGCATAACGTGTAATTGTGCTGACGTCCTCTGTAAGCAAGATGCGTCCTTCTTGCGCAGCCCATTCGAGCACAGTCGGGTCATCTGCTCCAGATAAACCCACATTTTGAATACGAACTATGTCTAAATCCGGCTTACGACGTAATAACCCACGGTATAATATCGTTGTTGAAATTCTCATCTGCGGCAAGCCTGAGCATGTATTAGGTAACCTTGTGAGCCCTGCGGGCCAGCAAACGCTCGCGCACACCGCACGGATCAAACCGCGACTCATTCTGTTTTCGCTGTATTTCTGCCTGTTGTCGTCCCCGCTGCACATAGTCATCTACTTCTGAACGTCGCCGCAAGTAATAGCCAATTATGGAGTAAACATCAGCGAGATCCACAGTCGGATATTGCTGGACAATTTCTTCAGCCGTTGCACCTTCTAAAAAGGCTGCCACAACTGTATTCAGAGTCACACGGGTTTTGCTTACCCGCGCAACACCATCAGAGTCCACCGTGAAAGGGACCGGTTCTGTTGCAATCGCAAGGGGCATAAGATTCCTCTCCCTACTAGTATTCTTTATTTTAAATTTTTTACTCATAACTGTCAAAACACATTTATGGACATGGAGGCCTGTCGCGTTGCAGGCTGACAACTGGCCGTTTGCGGCCCAGATACGCCTCTATGACCTTCTCGTCCCTGGTAATTTCTTCCGAAAATAGGC
>WTCF01000221.1 GCA_013138705.1 Deltaproteobacteria bacterium | reverse complement strand
GCGACTTCGACGGCTCTAAGCCATTGCTTTGTGCCACGATCGAGACCTTTGAGTGTGGACCTGGTATCGATTGCTATCGAGGAACTGCGCAGAGAATCAACGTTCCGCAGTTTCTGAAGATCAATTTCAAGGAGAAGGAGATCAGCGGCACCCGGGAGAGCGGAGAGGTGTTGACCACCAAGATTGAAAACATGGAGAGCATAGATGGCAACCTGATCCTTCAGGGGGTTCAAAACGGCAAGGCTTGGAGCATGGTCATCATGGGAACAAACGGAAAGACGACACTGAGTGTTTCCGGCGACCAGGTGGGATTTATCGTTTTTGGCGCGTGCATGCCACAGTAGGCAACGTGCGAGGAGGAAAACCGGAGCGTACTTGGGTACGTGAGCATTAAAAAAATCATAGCCCTGCTGGCTGTCGCGGCCTGGTTTCTGTTCATGGAAACGGTTTTTGCGGCCCAGCCGGACTATCTTACCCAGGAAAGGCCTGTCCCAGGTTCGGTCAAAGACCTGCGCGAGCCATTATCAGAGGCTTTTTTTGAAGAAGAAATTCCCTCATTCTTTCCTCGACTGAAACAGAAACTCGAATCCCTGCCATCTTTCTGGCGAAACAGCAGTCTTGCTCTGAATGTTCGCTCATACTATTATTACAAAGACACCACCAATACTCGTGATAATGAGGCCTGGACCTTGGGCGGATCACTGGATTACGAGTCCGGATGGTGGAAAGACCGGCTGAAAATAGGCGCTGCAGTTTACACCTCTCAAAAGCTTTACGGTCCGCAGGACAAGGACGGGACTCTCCTGCTCAAGCCCGGGCAGGAGAGCTTCACGGTCCTTGGCCAGGCCTATCTCGAAGGCCGCATCGCTGAAGGCATCAATCTTCATCTCTTTCGACAGACTTTAAATCTGCCTTATGTTAATAAACAAGACAGCCGCATGGTCCCCAGTACTTTTGAGGCCTATTCTCTTGAGGGCCGTTCGATTCATAATACGGATTTTATCCTTTCTCACGTAACCAAAATGAAGACTCGGAACTCCTCAAAATTCCGTTATATATCGGAAGTCGCCGGCTTTTCCGGCACTGACAGGGGCCTCAGTCTGGCCGGTGCCCACCATTCGATCTCAAAAGATATCAATATCGGTGCAATAACTCTCTACGCCTGGGATTTGTGGAACACTATCTATGCCGAGGGTAATAATGTCTGGGAACTGTCAGACCATGTAGCAATTCGTTTGTCAGGTCAGTTCACCGCTCAGCAAAGCGTTGGGGAAGAACTGGACGGCGACTTCAGTACCCACGTATTTGGCGGTAAGGCTGCGTTGAGCTACCGGGGCGTTATTTTGAATTTTGCCTTTAGCTCTACCGGCAATGACAGCGACATTCGCAGTCCCTTCGGCGATTATCCCGGATATCTTTCGCTCATGGAGAAAGATTTCGACCGGGCCGGGGAGGATGCCTGGCTTTTGGGGATCTCCTACGATTTCAGCTTTCTGGGCATAGACGGACTCAGCGCCTTTGCAAATTATGCTCGAGGAGACACCCCTAACTCGGGCAAGATAGCATCGCCTGACCAGGAGGAATTTGACCTCACCGTGGACTATCATTTCAAAAAAGGTCCTTTGAAAGGGTTTTGGCTACGCTTTCGCAGTGCCCATGTGAATCAAGACGGACCAGGCGGGCAAGATATCGACAACTTCAGGATTATATTAAACTACGACGTTCCCATTCTGTAGTGAACAATTACATCCATTTAGATCACCAGAGCAGGATAATGCTGCCGGCAATGGTGAGCAGGACATTGGCAAATGCGTAAGATCCGGTATAGCCCAGAGCAGGTATTGAGCTTTTTGCCGCGCTGGTTATAACACTCAACGACGCGCCGCTGGTCATGGAGCCGGTAATGCCGCCAAGAAGAAGCACGGGGTTGATCTTAAGCACCTTTCTGCCGAACAAGTAGCCTAGCAGCACGGGAATCGTGGTTACCATGATCCCGCCTGCAACTAGTTTGGGGCCGACCTCCATAAAGGTCTCAATAATGTCGCCGCCCGCCCGGAGCCCCACACCCGCCATAAAAAGGAGCAGACCGAATTCCATGAATATCCAGCGGGCCGCGTCTGGCAGACGGCCAAAGGTGGGCCGTATGCTATACAGAAAACCAATGATCAGTCCTGAAGTAAGCAGGCCTCCTGCAGAGCCGAGCCCTATGGACAGTCCGCCTACTTTGATGGCCAGCATCCCGATGAGTACACCTGCTGCGATGCCGAAGGCGAAGGTTACCATATCTGTTTCCGCAACGTCCCGCTCGACCTGACCAAGGGCCTGACCAAGCCTGTCGATCTGCTCTGCCGGTCCTAACACTGTAAGGATATCACCCTTCCGCAACCGAAACTCCCTGCTTCTGGGAATGGAAATCCGCATCCTGCGGATCCCAGTCAACACAATACCGTAATTCCTGGGGATATCTATTTCCTCCAGTGTTTTTCCCAAGGCGTCCAGGTTGGAAACTACAATTTGCGCGGTATCATTTACCTGGGCCAGGAATTCCTTGTCTATAATCTCCTCACCAATTTCCTGTATACCTCCCCCCACAAAGGTCTCCACATCTCCTTTGGCAAGCACCACATCGCCAATCCGGAGAAAATCGTCAGGATTAAGGCGGATAATTTCGCCATCGCGCCGCACTCTGCCAACGGAAAATGGGTCCCCAAAACGTTCCATCAGCACGCCAACAGGTATTTTGGTAAAATCTTCATTGGTTACACGGTATGCCCTGATAGAAATATTTGAGATTTCACCAGTGTCGGACCGGTCAGTCTCCTCAAGCCCCTTCGCCTCTTGCTGGAGGTTAATACCCAGGATGCCGGGCAGCACCTTGATGATGGTAATAAGGCCGGCCAGACCGAAGATATAGGTGATGGCATAGCCTGTCGTAACGTTGCCCACCATCTGTTCTACCGTCCATCCTGCCGGAGGCTTCATCGTCCCACTGCGCAAGGCCTCCTGGGCTGCCGCCAGTGTTGGCGAACTGGTAAGCCCGCCTGCCAGCAGCCCGGCGGAAGTGCCGGGCTCTAAATTCAGCAGTTTCGTCACTACAATCGCCATCCCCAGGCCGGCTACTGATATCACCACCGCCAGAGAGAAATACTTGAGGCCATCCGTTCTGAGCACGTCAAAAAAACGCGGGCCTGCCTGATATCCGACAGAGAAGATAAACAGGGCGAAGCCTACGGACTGGGCGCCGGGGGACATTCGAAAGTCAAAATGCCCCAGGAAAAGCCCGGCGAACAGGACCCCGGCCACAGGGCCGAAGGAAAAACTTCCAATAGGTATGCGGCCGATCAGATAACCTGAGCCGATAATCAGAAAAAGGGTCAGGACAGGCTGGGAATGAAGGATTTGGTT
>WTCF01000018.1 GCA_013138705.1 Deltaproteobacteria bacterium | reverse complement strand
CATTTTTTGAATCGTTCTAAAAAGCAATTTCCTATCAGCTAAGTAGACTATGGATGAGACGAAACGGCCCTGACGAAATAGTAGCAACTGAAATCCTGCCAGGAGATATAGCCCATATTCACACTGACATACCAGGCTGATATAAATGAACATCGATCTGAACTCCAGAGCCACCTCATATTCTGGTCAAATATGGGCTCAATACAAAGATCCCATGCTCGGGGAACTTCGGTGAGTAGTGACATGAGTTCATTTACTGTGGGCAACCTCCAGTCGGTACGCCCAGCAAAACGCTTTATGTTCAATTCTTGAATGTAGCCGTTAGCCTCATGCCAAGTGACGTGATAATCCGAACCGGCCTTCTGCCAGATCAATCCGGTCGCTTTGTCGCTTACAGTACCGTCTACGTTGACTTGAAAATCATTGGTGATGTAATGCATCGGACGCCACCGGGCGTCTGTGCCAAACGCCTCCCGTGCGTGGCCCGGTCTTACCTTCATGCTTTCACTACGGAGTGCTTGCCTGTAATCTGCGGGCAGTGCAATTTTTGACAAACCGGTAGTTGCTATCTCGCACACTTTCTCTTTTTTCTTTTCCCAGGCAATTTGTAGATCATCAAGGGCCTCGAGCATTTCTTTGGCACCGGCAAAGCGATTTTTTTTGTCTTGGGAGATGGACTTCAGTATAAAGGTATCCCAATCTGCATCGAGGTCTGGATTGCATTGGTCAAGCTTCTTGACGGAATCAATAGGCAGCTCACCGGCCAGCATGCGGTACAACATTACGCCCACGGGGTAGAGATCTGCACGGGCATCCACTCGGTTTGGATCTTCTTCCTGCTCAGGTGCCGCATAATAAGGTGAGCCTACCTTCAGGTTGCTTGGCCCACCAAAGTCCTCACCCCGAAGTTTGGACAGACCAAAATCAGCAATCTTGACGGTGTCCTGGTCGGTAACCATGATGTTATAAGGCTTAATGTCCCGATGAATGATCCCTGCCTGGTGAAGGCGAGACAGGCCTATAAGGATTTGGCGGGTATAGTCGATAGCCTTGTCAACGCTCACTATACGAGAAGGCTCTTCTACACGGTAGGTCTCGCCGATAATGATACCTAGGTTATTGCAAAAGTATTCCATAACAAAGAAGGTGAGGTCTTCGGAGTCATGAAAGTCCCATATGGCTGTAATGTTGGGATGTCGCAGCCCTGCCATAGTAATAGCTTCCGTGACAAAGTACCTTTTGGTTTCCTCTTTACCGAGAAGTGTGACCAAACTGGGATGTGGCCGAAAAAGCTTCAACGCTACAACCTTGCCCACTACTGGCATACGCACTTTGTAGACGGTACCCATACCGCCTTTACCTAGGAGACCACAAACTTCATACTTGCCGATTATCTTCATATCAAAACCCTCGGAAAGAATCTACCAGAGACGTCTCGCATAAAAATCCGGAAAGCCAAGTTTCAGGATCTTGTTTGCTGTTACAGCAATGTCGTAAGGAATAAACCTAACCTCAATCCTTTGGGAACAGGTATCCCAAATAACATATTTTGCCTTGTTATTTCCGTCCCTGGGTTGCCCCACACTTCCCACATTGATGATATATTTTTGCCCTGCTTGAAGTCGGGTAGGACCTTCTGGTAAAGGGGCTCGTGTGACCTTGCCTCTATCAAAGCTGATGATTTCCAGGTCGTGGGTGTGTCCCACAAAACATATTTTTTCTTGCATTGACGGGAAAAGTTGACTGAGTTGCACATTGGAAAGATCAAACAGATAAGTAGTACTAGAGTCAGGGGGACAGCCGTGTACTAATAAGGCCCCATGAAAGACCATATAGGGTCTTAAACCATGGATATAATCAATGGTGTCCCGGGAAAGGAGATCAAGAGTCAAGGCGCAGGATTTTCTGGCCATTGGATTCATCTCAACCAAACACCTTGGATCCACGACGACCAGTTCGTGGTTTCCCATGATAGACGGAATATTTCGCTTGCGAATCAGCTTGACAACCTCCTCGGGCTCTGGGCCATAGCCAATATTATCTCCCAGACATGCCACCCCGTTTAGCTCAGACTGATCAATATCTGCCAAAACTTGCTTTAATGCCTCAAGGTTTCCGTGAATATCGGAAATTATGCCGAGTCTCATAGGGTGTGCAGTTTTCCAAAGGGGAAGATGGGAGTTTATCGCATGGCATTATCCCTTTTCCCTGCGTCGTCACTTTCTGCCAGAATCATCCCCTCTCCCGGATAGACCATGCGCTCCTTGTGCGGCGTCGGCTTTGTCTTTTCAGGCCAATGTCCGGGTTGGGACTCAGGCCCTTCCTGGGCGACAGCGGTGGGGCTTTTGTCTCTCATCTTAGGATGTTTTCTTATATCTACACCTGGTACAGTAGCGCTGAACTCTATGGGGATGTTGTTCGGATCAAAGGTATAGATTGAGTGGATGAAGCCATGATTAATGACCTCGGAGACCCAGATCTCAGCAGCTTCTAGTCGGTCTTTCAGCTCCCACAGGTCTTCCTCACTTTGTACCTCTAATGAGACGTGGTCGAAGATAAAGGGTCCCCTGACTGGTACGCCGTGATCCTTTTCCGAGGCCTTGTCCACTTCTGGCCACTCGAAAAAGGCTATCATGTCGTGCTCTGATATTTCAAAAAAATATTGTCTGTATTTGGGCCGTCCAAGACCCGCAACTAGGCGCATGCCGAGCAAATCACGCCAGAAGCGGATGGTCGAATCCATGTCTCTGGTTGCCATTGCCAGATGATTGATTCCTGTGTATTTTGCCATGTGTGATCTTATTATCACATTTCTATTAAAAGTTAAACGAGTATGCAGTGCGATCACTACATAAATATGGTCTGGCAGGTGCTAAGGGAAACATCTTGTAAGGAGAAGTACCAGTGGAAATCGATTATCCGCAAAATTTCTTGAGGTTGAAGGACAAGTACCCACAGTTAATGAGTGCATACGAATCAGCCGGAGTGCAAGCCCGTAAGGCAGGACCCCTCGATGAAAAAACTACCCATCTGGTTCAGCTTGCCGCTTGTGTAGCTCTCCGAT
>WTCF01000208.1 GCA_013138705.1 Deltaproteobacteria bacterium | reverse complement strand
AAATAAGCGGCGCAAGGCAGAGACCATAACCGCATCCTGTAAGGGCTGTGGAATATGTGCATCACATTGTCCTACACTTGCCATCAGTATGGGTGGATTTACGGACGAGGCCATCATGGCCCAGATTCATGCCTTTGCAGGAGAAAAATGCGTTTGAAAAGAAATAATAAAGGAGAAAATCATGACCGCGGAGGTCTTTAATCCGCATATCTTGGGCTTTTTCTGTCACTGGTGCTGCTATGCTGCAGCCGATGCGGCAGGCGTGTCACGATACCAGTATCCCCCCAATGTCAGGGTTATCAGGGTTATGTGCACAGGCAGGATAGATGTACGGTTTATCCTGGAAGCCTTTGGATGCGGTGCTGACGGCGTTTTTACCGGCGGCTGACACCTGGGAGAGTGTCATTACCAGTCTGGTAATTACGAAGCGATGATAATAGCAGAGACCTGCCGTCAAGCACTCAAAGATGCAGGTGTGAATCCTGACCGCATGGCCCTTGAGTGGGCCTCGGCTGCTGAAGCTCCCAGATTTGTGGAACTTATTACAGGGTATGTGTCAGACATAAAGTCCATGGGGCCATTAGGTACTGCTGAGGGTGAGAGTGAAAAAGATGTAATTCGCATGCATTTAAAGGCCGGAATCAAAGCGGCCTCAGCACGAAAGGTACGCACTGCTCTTGGTAAATTAGCTAAAGACATGAACAAGTCGAATGACTACAGCCCTCAGGTCATTTCAGAGGGAGTGGCAAACAAGGTCCTTCCCGCTTTCCGCAAAGAGAGACTTACCCAGGAAATACAGCTTTGCCTTGCAGAACAGGGCCCCTGGAAAAGCGCCGACCTGTGTGAAAAAACCGGCGGTGGCAACAAAGAGATAGAAAAAATCCTGGAGACCCTTTCCAAGAAAAAATTGGTGAAAAAGAAAGGGGCGAACTGGTATTAAATTATGGCTATACAGTCTTCGAAGTTGAATAATTCATTTGTGTCAGAGCTGTCCAATTTAAAAGGATGTTCTACCTTGGCCCAGTGCTATGCATGTGGTTCATGCAGTAGCGTGTGCCCGGTGGAAAAGGTAGTTCCGGGATTTGATCCCAGGAAGATAGTGCACATGGTGTCCCTTGGGCTTGAAAAACAGCTCTTGAGTTCGGATATAATCTGGGCCTGTTCCCAGTGTCAGAGCTGCGTAGAGGTCTGTCCCCAGGGAGTTCGTTGCAGTGATGTGATCAAGGCCCTGCGGGATGAGGCCCTCAAACAGGGACTGGTAGATCAGGAGCGTCTGGCGAACCTGGGGCTCCTGGCAAGGGTTGATCCTGAAAAATGCGTGGCATGCCTCACGTGCGTCAGGTTCTGTCCCTTTGGCGCACCCCATATAGCTGATATCGGACAAGCGTATATTGAACCGGAGCTTTGCAAGGCCTGTGGTATATGCGTTATGGAGTGTCCTGCCGGGGCCATTACCCTGACCCCATCACTTGAACAGAGGGGACTGAGTAAGTTGAGTGAATGGGTGACGGGATAATTAAATAATAATGTTGAATTGTGAATGTTGAATTGTGGAAGAAAAATTAGGTTAAAATGAGCGCATAGATGAACAACAATCACCAAATCGGCAAAATCGTGGCCTTTTGCTGCAACTACACGGCCAGTGTTGCGACTGATACGTTGAGGGAGGCAGGTCTTATTCCGGAAAGTCTGGGTGTAAAGAAGCTGCCATGTACCGGTCGTATTGAAGTGCGTGCACTGCTGGATGCCTTTGAACAAGGGGCTGAGGCAGTATTTGTGGCAGGTTGTCGTGCAGATGAATGTCATAACCTGTCCGGCAGCAGGCGGGCTGAAAAAAGAGTTGGTTATACAAAAAAGCTCCTCAAGGAACTGGATATTGATCCGGGCCGGATTGAGATGTTCTTTGTTCACTGTGGTGAGACCCAGCCCATTGTGGAGGCGGTAAGGGAGATGACAGCACGGATCTCAAAATTAGAGCGACTGCATAGTACCTAGGTCGGGAGAAATATAACTATGATAATTGCTGAACAAAAGCCCATGGATGAAATCCTGGAGATGATCTCCAAGATAGAAAGGCTGCTCGTCCTTGGATGCAGAGGTTGCGTGGCAGTATGTTCTGCCGGTGGTGATAAGGAGGTGGGTGTTCTTGCCTCTGCGTTGCGCCTCGGAAGAAAAAAGGCTGGAAAACCAATAGAGATTGATGAAGCAACTTACGTTAGACAGTGCGATCCTGAGTATTTGGAACCGCTGAAAGAAGATGGGAAAAAATACGACGCAGTGCTCTCAATGGCCTGCGGGGTTGGTGTCAATTTTATCGCAGACCGTTGCCCTGACGTCAACGTGTTGCCTGCCCTTAATACATCATTTTACGGTGCCAATCTGAGCAGCGGCGAGTGGGCCGAGATGTGTGCCGGCTGTGGGGCCTGCGTATTACACCTGACCGGTGGACTTTGCCCTGTCGCAAGGTGTGCCAAAAGTCTGTCCAATGGGCCGTGTGGAGGGTCTGTGGGGGGCAGATGCGAGATCAATAAGGATCTGCCTTGCATATGGCACCAGATCTGTGAGAAACTGACCGGTCGAAAACAAGACCAACTACTCAGAGAGATCGTGCCCATTCGCGACTGGAGACCGTCTGGTCATGGCGGGCCGCGTCGCAGGATCAGGGAGGACTTGCTGCCGTGATATCAGGAAGCAATCTAGAACAGGTTTTAACCTCAGGTCAGTTCACAGTGACCGGAGAACTCGGCCCACCCCAAAACGGCAATTTTGATGTAGTCCGTGATAAGGCCCGTATTCTCAGGGGCCATGTAGACGCTGTTAATATAACAGACTGTCAGACAGCTATAGTAAGGATGTCCAGCCTGACCGCAGGGCTTATTGCATTGGCAGAAGGTGTGGAACCTGTGATGCAGATGACCTGCAGGGACAGGAACCGCATCGGCATACAATCAGATATCCTGGGGGCTTCGGCACTTGGCATAAAGAATCTCTTGTGCCTTACCGGAGATCACCAGAAGTTTGGAAACCATCCCCAGGCAAAGGGTGTCTTTGACATGGACTCCATACAGCTCCTGGGTATGGTCAAGGCCATGCGGGATGATAAAAAATTCCAGTGCGGTGATGAAATTAAGTCTCATGAACCAAGGCTTTTTCTCGGTGCGGCGGCAAATCCCTTTGCCGACCCATTTGAGTACAGGCCCATAAGAGTGGCCAAGAAGGTAGATGCCGGCGCAAGCTTCATACAGACCCAGATTATTTACAATGTCGAGAAATTTGCCAGGTTCATGGAGATCGTGAGAGACCTTGGTCTCCATGAAAAAGTCTATATCCTTGCAGGGGTAACGCCTCCCAAGTCGGTTGGCATGGCGCGATATATGAAAAAATTCGTGCCGGGCCTTGATGTTACGGATGAGGTTATTGAACGTCTGAAAGGCGCAAAGGACCCAAAGGAAGAAGGTATCAATATCTGCGTGGATATCATAAAGCAGGTCCGTGAAATACCAGGAGTGGCCGGGGTCCACGTTATGGCCATTGAATGGGAACAGGCGGTCCCGGAGATAGTCTCTCTTGCGGGTCTTTCTCCAAGACCGGGGGCAAAGGCAGTTGAACCGAGGCTGAGGAGTTCCGAGTCCATAGAACTGATAGTGTCTGAGGCAAAGGAAGGTGCAAAAGCGGAGATAGAAAAGGCACTTGAGCAGGCCAAGGCAGAGGCCCAGGCATCAAGGGATCTTGTCGTAAAGGAGAAAGAGAGGGTAACCTCGGAGATTTCCGGTCTTAAGAGGCAGACAGAAGAAGCAAGGGCAATTGCCGGCCAAAGGGATACTGAAATAGAGCGGCTTACCGCAGAACTTGCAAAGACCAAGACCTGGCAGGGACATGCCCAGGCTGTAAGGGGGCCGGCCGAGGATAGGGAAAGCAGCGCGCTTTCAAGCCGCGAAAGGAGCGCGTTAACCTCCATCAGGTCCGGGCTTGAGGCCCTGAGCAAAGGTCTGGGCATAAATAAGGATCAGCTTGAGGCCCTGAGACGATTTTTTGAGGCTGAATTCCTTTTGCACATGGATACAGCCGAACAGGTAACAGTTCCTTCTGAAGAGCCTGCCGCCCCCAGGAAAGAGCTGGAAAAACCAAAGGCAGGGGCCAGGCACAAGGAGGTGGTTAACCTTGTAGCCCAAGGCAATGTGCTCCTCCATAAAAATGATGCAGCCGGAGCACTTGATGCCTTTGAAAAGGCATTGGCAATTGAGCCAAAGGACCAAAAGGCCGCGGAAGGACTGAAGAAGGCCAGGGAAGCCCATGAAATTGCCGCACCGGCAGAGGAGGCCGCAGCGTCGGCCATGCCGGAAGGAATCCCGCCGTGTCCTGAGGGACTGAGTCCCGAAGAGTGGCAGCGGAAATGGGTGATACGCCTTGTCGCCACAGGCAATGTCTGTCTGCATAAAGGTGATGTAGATGGGGCTTTGAAGGCCTTCAAGCTGGCCCTGGAGCTGGATCCGGACAATGAAAAGGCAAAGGCCGGTCTTCTGAAGGCAGAGTCCGGGGAAGTAGCCCCTGTGTTGGTTCCTGCCGAGCCGGAGGTGCCGGAGAAAGCAGAAGTCCCGCCCTTTCCCGAGCCTAAGGCCGCTCCGGTGACTGAGGAGGTAAAGGCCGAGGCAAAAAAAGAGGCACCTGTTCCGACTGTACCAACCGGAATAGAGGAACTCTTTGTTGCTGAACTTCCAAAGGAAACTATGTCTCTTTCCGAAAGGGCAGGCCCTGTGCCGGAGGACCAGTTTACAGAATCCTGTACCGGCATCATCCGTGAGGTGAGCCTGGATGAGGGTGAAAAGGCGCTGACAGTCGGCGGGGCATCTACCCTGCCCTTTCATCTGTTTGAAGGAGATATGCCCCATGTGCCCAGGGTTGCCTATGAGGTCCTGGACTCAGAGCCGGAAGACTGGCCTGATGTATTGGGCAAGTATTATTC
>WTCF01000207.1 GCA_013138705.1 Deltaproteobacteria bacterium | reverse complement strand
GAATAAGGATATCCTTGCGGTGAGATATCTCATCAAGCTCTGTTGACACATCTCTCAGGAGACCCTCTGCTCCTATTTCATTGAAGTAAACCGGCAGGATCTTGGTCAACTGTTTGACCAGATTGTAAGTCGGCTCTATGTCACAGTTCAGTAGTCTGCTGACGTCTTTCTGAAACAGGTCTGTATCCCGGATGCATGTGCCTGCCAGTTTAAGATTTATTATAAGGGCTGACAACAGGGTGCCGCAGACACTGGTTCTTTGTTCTACAAATTTTAACCAGACACGAATATTCTGCAGGTGAGCAGGATCACTCAAGATATGCCATTCGGCATCTACGCCCTTAATCCCCGGGGGGTTGAAGCCAAACTGGACTACCTGATTGAGAAAAAGCTCTATAAGCCTTGTGTCGTCCCTGCGGACTACTTCTGAACCCAGGGCCTCGATGCACTGAAGTGCAGTCCTTGGAAAATTGCCTACTTGCTGCTTTAACAGCGCAAAGCTTCTGGAAAGGATATCTTGAAGCTGCTCCAGGTCTGCAGTGCGTATAAAATACAAAAGGCTGCGGTTGATCTGGCGAAGGATTTCCTCGTGGATCGTGGACAGGCCTTCTATTTCAATAAGATGGAATGGAAATAAAAGGTATAATCCGGCCTTCTGATTGGGGGAAGCCTGCTCTTTTGATGATACGGGCGGGATTTGACACGACAGACGGCCTAGGTCCTGGACGATCTTTCTGTACTGATTCACTATATCCAGATAGCCTGGGCGCCTGGCCAACTCCAAGACGTCTTTTTCCTTGAGAGGCGCTTTCCTTTCGATTTCCAGGTCTTCCAAAGAGGATGTGAAATGTTTGTGGGAGACCGGTTCGATGAGTCTTAGCGTCTTTTCCAGGTCTTCAGAATCCAATTCCATGGAGAACTGTTCAATAGTGCTGTTTAGCCAGTTAACAGGGTCTTCTTGCTCAAGCCAGTACTGAGAGGTAGCTTTCTGAACTTCAACAAGAAGTCTTCCAGCTTCATCCCACAACTCTGGAGGGATTTTTTGCCCCTCCAGGCGGTTGGAAAGATTCTGTATCAGGTGTGATACAGGGTGATAGCTCCTGGCAACAGCCTTAATCACATGCGCATTGGATTCTTTAAGCCTGTGAAAGATATGTTCAATATCAGGCAGTATTGTCAGAAGCTTTTCAGTATCTACTTTTTGGATGATCTTTTCCAGAAAGGCCAGAAGTCCGTTTACGGCTTCGGTCTTCTGGTCATTTTCAGGGGCCTGGGAGATGACATCAGAGAAGGTGTCTAAAAGCACTCTGATGGCCTCAGATCCCTGAGACGAACGGCTGTAAGTAGCAAGATTCTTGAGGGCAAATGACCTCAGATCGCCAATTACGATTTCCCAGTTACGAAATGGATGGTGCAGCTCAAAAAGGAGGCTATCGACAGCCTTAATAATGCCCTGATAATCCTTGACTGCGTCCCGGAGAACCTGGTAGCGGGAGTCAAAATCTACTTCCCGGACGGCTGTGGCCTCGAGATTTACGCGGAGGGCTTCCGATGCTATCATATTTGTAATTATTTTACTCCTCGTGTTAACGATTACATCATGTTTCTGCCACTAAAGGACCTTGTGAGCATTCATGTGAAGGATCAGATCCAATACCCTGTTGGAGTACCCCCATTCATTGTCATACCATGACATGACCTTGATCAACTTGTCCCCAATAACTTTGGTGCATCCGCCGTCCACAATAGAGGACCTTGGGTCTCCCAAGAAATCTGTGGAGACCAGGGGTTCGTCTGTGTATCCGAGGAAGCGGTTGGTAGCCGCCTTAACGGCCTCGTTTATTTCAGGTACTGTGGCACGTTTTTCCACCTGGGCCACAAGATCCACTATGGAGACGTCAGGGGTAGGCACACGGACTGCCAGGCCGTCAAATTTGCCAGCAAGCTCAGGAATGACTTTGCTTACTGCTGCTGCGGCACCGGTCTTGGTGGGTATCATGTTGACAGCAGCGGCCCGGGCCCGTCTGAGATCGCTGTGGGGAAAATCAAGCAATCTCTGATCGTTAGTATAGGCGTGTACAGTGGTAATCAGCCCGGAAACTATACCAAATCTGTCCAGTATTACTTTGGCCACAGGGGCGAGACAGTTGGTGGTGCAGGAGGCGTTGGATACGATGTGGTGACTGGCTGGATCATAGTCGTCTTCATTGACCCCCATCACAATCGTGACGTCCTCATGCTTTGCAGGGGCAGTGATTACGACTTTCTGTGCTCCGGCCTCCAGATGCCCGCGTGCAAGATCCGCATCGCTAAACCTACCAGTAGCTTCAATTACGTATTCCACACCCATTTCCTGCCATGGTAACTGGGATGGTTCCTTGATGGCGGTTATCCGTATATCTTTGCCGTCCACAACTATTCCCTGATCTGTGCCCTGCACATCAAGGGGGAATGTTCTCATTACAGAATCATACTTTAACATGTGAGCCAGCGTATGGGTGCTTGTCAGGTCATTTATGGCCTCAATTTCAATGGCTTCAAATTCTTTATATTGTTTAGAAGCCCTGAAAATGCTCCTTCCAATGCGTCCGAAACCGTTGATGCCGACCTTAATAGTCATGTCTGAACC
>WTCF01000032.1 GCA_013138705.1 Deltaproteobacteria bacterium | reverse complement strand
GGCCAGGTAAGCCAGGAACTCAATGAAGGGGACTGGGTTGAGATGCAAAAGGCCAAGGGACACCTGAAACTCATAAAGTCCCCGCTCAGGGACTACTTCACAATTTTAAGGGAAAAGCTTGGATGGGCAAAGGGTGTGGGGATGTAGAGAAGAGCGACCTGAAAGGATCACCCCCTCTACATAATATCCACAGCTCGGGTTATAATATAAGTCTTAAGCCTCTTCCTTCTCTGAGGATGTTTCTTCACCCTCTTCACCCTTTTCAGACTTCATGTGGGCAACAAGGCGTTCTTTCTCCCGCGCCATGGCCTCTTTACCTGCTTCGTAAGCAGATTCCAAAACAGCCTTTTTTTGATCGATCATCTCCTTGCTCTTATCAAGGAGATCACCGGCTTTGTCACGGACTTCATCTGCTACCCTATGGGCCTCACCACGGGCCGCATAGGCCTGCTCCCTTATCCGACCTCTAACTTCAGGACCTGTTCTAGGAGTAAGTAACGTGGCCAAACCGGCCCCGACGGCACCTCCCAGTAAGAATGCTATGGCCACACAACCTGCGGAATAGCGACCTTCACTACTGCTCATTTCTTGCTACCTCCTTTAAATCTAAGGTTCTCAGAAAGAAACTCCAAAGACGTCTTGATACCTGTGGCTATACTTGCTACCTGCACAGCTAACCCGGAAAGACCCGACCTGGCAATGTCTGTTGCAACCCGGACGGTCTCGCCTGTCTCGCGTGCGGCCTCAAAAAAATCCTGTGTCTGCTGAACCTTGACCTTAATGTCACCTGTCAAATCATGGATATCCCCGGTAATTTGATGAACATTATCCAAAATCGGGGGAAGATCCTTCTCAAAAGTCCTTCCAAGGTCCTGATAGGCCTTGGCAGTATCCTTAAGTTCTACAAGGAGAGGCGTTAACTCATTCTCTATCAGGGCCAGACGCTGATTTATCTCGCTCAATGTACCCTGAGCCGTATCCTCCAGTTCTGACAGTTTAGAAACTACAGGATTAAACTGAGCCAATGTGTCGTCAATAGCAGCCTGGCTTTTGAATAAGGCCTCGTCTAAGCTCTCCAGCGTGCCCTGGACACTCTTTGACAACCTGACAAGATAAATTACAAGAAACACAAAGGCCGCAGCTATGGTAAGGAGTGCAAACGAACTTATTATAGATGACATATACTCCCCTTTATATTAGTAAAATACCAGTCCTTTATCCACCAGCTGCAACATGTCTTTCAAGGGCAAGGCACAAGCACGGTTAAAAGCACAAAATACTCAGGGAATGAAAACATTATTTACCAATATCGCCATTGGACGACCCCTGGAAGTCCTTAAAGGAGACGCCCCGAGGAAAGATATTTTTTAAGTGACTCCTATAACATTTGTAACATAAACATGGCTCACGGCCTTTGCAAGCACATTTATAAAGTTTGAAGTGCCTAAAATAATATATTCTGTCATAAAAAATCAGCTTAGATCATAACCAATACTTTTATTTATATCTGAAAAGTGGTATTAAATTTAGGGCAATTTGGAACTGTAAACCTACTTGCAGACCGTCTCTTGCATTTTCAACCAACGTAAGGAGATGACTAAGCTGTGATCAAAATTGTTATTATTGGAATTGGTAACTGCGCAAGTTCCCTGATTCAGGGAATTCACTATTATCGTGGCAAAAGCTCAGAAGATGTTATCGGCCTGATGCATTGGGAAATTGAGGGATATAAGCCCGGAGACATAAAGGTCGTTGCGGCATACGACGTTGACAAACGCAAGGTTGGAAAGGACGTGCATGAAGC
Source organism: Deltaproteobacteria bacterium (assembly GCA_013138705.1). The sequence goes on along the minus strand of WTCF01000032.1, from coordinate 3,132 downwards.
TGTCTTTGCCGAACCTAACTGCACAAAGGCCATCTATCCGGATCTCCCACGATCAGGAGTTACGGTGCGGATGGGCAGGATTCTGGACGGTGTTGCAGACCACATGAGGAATTATGACGATAAATTCACTTTCGTCCTGGCCGACAGGCCTGAAGCAACCAAAGAAGAAGTCATCAAGGTAATCAAGGAGTCCGGCGCTGAAATCCTCCTGAACTATCTTCCTGTGGGCTCCGAAGAGGCCACGCGGTTTTATGCTGAATGTGCGCTGGATACAGGGATTGCTTTTATCAACAACATCCCGGTTTTCATCGCAAGTGATCCGGAGTGGGCAAAACGCTTCGAGGAAAAAAATATTCCTGTCATCGGTGACGACATCAAATCCCAGATGGGTGCTACCATAGTTCACCGCGTGCTGACCGATCTGTTCAAGAAGCGAGGCGTCAAGCTGGAACGTACATACCAACTCAATACCGGTGGCAACACTGATTTTCTTAATATGCTCAGCCGCAAACGCTTAATCTCGAAAAAAGTATCCAAGACAGAGGCTGTTCAGGCAGTGGCTGCCAAACGTCTGAATGATGAAAACATCCATATTGGCCCGAGTGATCACGTAGCCTGGCAAAAAGATAACAAGATCTGTTTCATTCGCATGGAAGGCAAACTCTTTGGTGATGTGCCCATGAACCTTGAACTTCGCCTTTCCGTGGAGGATTCACCCAACTCGGCCGGTGTGGCCATTGATGCTATCCGCTGCACAAAACTGGCTTTAAACAGAGGTCAGGGTGGAGCTCTTTATGCGCCGTCAGCCTATTTCTGTAAACATCCCCCTCGCCAGTTCACCGACAGTGAGGCATTTCAAATGATAGAACAATTTATCCACGGTGAGTAAAGGGGTATCAAAACTCACGACTCAACGGTTCTGAACCTTTGAACCCCTGAACCTCTGAACGGTTATCATTTCTACCCGGATACAACTATGGCTGAAAGGTCACCAATTCTGAGAAAAAGACAGGCTATGTTCCAGAGGAGTGCCAGCCGGTTGGCCCTTACATCTACGTCCTCAGTCATGACCATCACGTGGTCAAAAAAGCTGTCCACTTGAGGCTTGAGAGACAACAGGGTAACCAGGGCCTGCTCATAGTCCCGGCTTTCAAGGGAAACACCAACCTTTTCTTCTACAGAAAGATATACCTCATAAAGGGCCTTTTCCTCCTCTGCTTCAAGCAGTAAGGGGTTCACTGTCCCGCCTTCAAAGCCCTTAAGTATGTTCATTACCCGCTTAAAGGCAACGCTCAAGGGCTCAAATTCCGGCCTCGAACGGACAGACGCCAGAGCCCTTACCCTCAAAATACAGTCCTTCACATCATCGAACTCCACCCTGGTGGCCGCCTCTACCACGTCATGGTCCATTCCCCTGGCAGTAAGATCATAGGAAAAGCGTCGCTTGAAAAAAGTAATGACCTCAGTGGTAAGCTCTTTCGATACATCTGAAAGCTGATTCTCAAGCTGATGCAAGGCCTCTGCGATCAGTGCCTTCAAGGACAGAGACAGGGATCTTTCTTCCACTATGTGGAGGATGCCGAGGGCCAGCCTCCTCAGACCATAGGGATCAGCAGTACCGGAAGGCTTGAGTCCGATGGCAATGGTCCCGCAGATAGTATCCATCTTGTCCGCAATACTGAGCAATGCCCCTGGGAGACTCCCCGGAAGCTTCCCTCCTGAACGAACCGGCATATAGTGTTCTTCTATGGCATTTGCCACCTCCCGGCTTTCACCGGAGAGAAGGGCGTATTCTCTCCCGATTATACCTTGAAGGCTTGGAAACTCCCCTACCATCTCTGTCAAAAGGTCTGCTTTGCAGAGCCAGGCTGCCCTCTCAACCTCTTTTACCTTATCCTGGGCCACCTGTTCGGCCAGGTAATGAGCAAGGGCTTTTACCCTGCGAATTTTGTCAAGGACGGTCCCAAGACGCTTATGAAAAATCATCCCTGAGAGATCAGCAACAAAGGCATCCAGAGGTCGTTTCAGATCCTCCTTAAAGAAAAATTCCGCATCACTAAGCCTTGCCCTGAGCACCCTTTCATGGCCTTCGCATACAAGCCCGGGCCTTGGTGAGCGCGTATTGTTAATAGCCACAAAGTGCGGCATAAGATCACCACTATAATCCACAACGGCGAAATACTTCTGGTGCTCCCTCATGCAGGTTATTAACACATCGCGCGGAAGAGCCAAAAAACGTTTATCAAAAGAGCCGCATACCGCAGATGGAAACTCGGTAAGATAGGTATTAATATCCACCAGCTCATCGTCGGAAAGGATGTTACCGCTAACCGATGCCGTGACATTCCGGGCCTCTTCAAGGAGTCTGTTTTTCCTGACTGAGGGATCGGCCAGCACAAAGACCCCTTCAAGGGCTTTTACATAGCCCTCCGGATTTGATGGCACTCGGATCGCCTCAGGGGCCATGAACCGGTGTCCACGGCTTTCAGAACCAGTCTTGACCCCTGCAAGGCTGAAAGGAACTACATCTTCTCCATAGAGGGCAACAAGCCAGCGAATAGGCCTTGCAAAGCGCAGATCCTCTGTACCCCACCGCATAGTCTTTGGGAATGGAATTGCGGTTATGACCAAGGGAAGGAGTTCGCTTAAAAGCTCAATCGTCTCTCTGCCGGGGACTATCCTGCGCAGCACTATGTAAAGTCCCTTTTCAGTGTCTTCCACCTGCAGATATTCAACCCTGACCCCATGACTACGCGCAAATCCCTCTCCTGCCTTTGTAGACTTTCCATCAGATGAAAAGGCGACTTTTGCAGGTGGGCCTGTAATAACCTCTTCTCTATCAGGTTGCCTGCCTGACAAGTTTTTGACACAGAGGACCAAACGCCTGGGAGTCCCTATGGTTGAGACATCTTCATATGTCAAATGCTCACGGTCCAGATGTTCTCCCGCCAACCGAGCCAGGTCATCCAGGGCCCCTGAGATAAAAGCTGCCGGGATCTCTTCAGTTCCGATTTCCAAAAGAAGATTCCTGGTGTTCACGCCTTGCCCCCTCCCTCTTCAAGAGCTGTGTATCTCTCGGCAACTCCCCGTGCGAGCTCACGGACACGGCCTATATATGCAGTCCTCTCCGAC
>WTCF01000046.1 GCA_013138705.1 Deltaproteobacteria bacterium | reverse complement strand
CGCAGAAAGGCATCCATCAACATTTGGGCGGCCTCGCCTGGATCCAGGTAACTAATAAAGGCCAAGGCACCCAGTTCCTCTTTCACAATAGTTGCATTATAGCCAGCACTAATAACCCGGTCCTCAGGAGTGAGGCCCTCAGGTGTTACATGCGAAAAAAACCCCCGCTGCAACATATCCTCACCGTGCAGCCTGGCAACCTCGGTGAGCAACGCATTCGGAGCCAGCGGCCACAGGCCCTGGTCCCACAGTACAGCCGTTTCTTCCGGCACAACCTCCGCCCTGAGCACTTCAGTATCCAGACCCAATCGCTCCGCCTCTGCCCACGGATCGCTGCGTGCCAGGTTCAGCCTGGCCAGTATCTCGGACTCCGCAGCCTGAATCGGGTCTATAAATTCATCGCCATCATCTTCTGCGAAAAGGGGAGTGACCCACAAGAAAAGTACTGTGAGACAAATTAAAAGAATATATTTTGTAATTTTTAAGGTATTCATCCCAACCCATTAAATTATAAGCAAGCAATATGCCAAATAACAAAATGACATGAATTTAGGGATTAATGATTAGCCACTCGCTCGCTACACAGTTCAATCATAAAACACAAACTAATTTTGTCAATTCAGGGAAAATGATTAAACTGTAAAAAGAAATTTTACCGCAAAGACGCAAAGTAAAAGCAAGGTCTTTTCAGACAAGATGAACAGGCCCGCCCTGGTGGGACCTTGCCAGGAGCACATTGTCATTGTTGACTCGGTAATAAAGATGTTACGATCAACCAGAGATTGTCAGGATAAATAAAAATTATGTATAACCGTTCATAGTTCAGGCAACTATTGGTTAAATCTGTCCTTTCCGGAACAAATTGGTCAAATTTAACCATACCACATCATGCAAATTGCACAGATATTGAAATAAATATTCGGCAAATTCGAAAAAGATGATACGGGAAATTTTTTGAATACAATTATAGATAGCTTAAGGACTTTAGCATGAAATTCCGGCCATGTATCGATCTTCATAAAGGCAAGGTAAAGCAGATTGTAGGTTCTACTCTCAGTGACGATAATCCTGAGGCCCTCAAGGAAAATTATGTCGCTGAAAGGCCTTCATCTTATTATGCACAGCTCTTCAAACGTGACGGCCTCACCGGCGGGCACATGATTATGCTGGGTCCTGGGAATGAGGCCGCAGCCAGAGAGGCCCTTTCAGCATGGCCGGGTGGCTTGCAGATAGGCGGCGGGATCAATGTGGACAATGCGAGATACTGGCTGGATCAGGGAGCGGCGGCCATTATAGTGACTTCATATGTCTTCAGGGAAGGCGCCATAAATGGAGAACGGCTTAAGTCCCTTGTGAGGCTTGTAAGCAAGGATCGGCTGGTTCTGGACCTGAGCTGCAGGAAAAAGGGCGGAGACTACTATATCGTCACTGACAGGTGGCAGCGGTTTACTGATGTGATTATTTCTCCTGAGACCCTTGATTATTTCTCAAAGTACTGCTTTGAGTTTTTGATTCATGCAGCAGACGTGGAAGGAAAATGCCTGGGAGTAGAGGAGGATCTCGTGGAGCTATTGGGGCGCTGGACACCTATCTCTACTACTTACGCCGGAGGCGCCCGTTCCATAAAAGACCTTTACCTGGTGAAGGAACTCGGTCAGAATAGATTAGATCTCACCATTGGAAGTGCATTGGACATCTTTGGAGGTGATGGGGTGTCCTATGCTGGGGTTGTGGACTTTAATAGCAGAGCGGCTCAAAAAATAAGGTCCCAGGCGATTGCTGCCAGAGAGCACACAAAAATGACCAGATAATTCCATCTTTCTTTTGATGAATGGAGGCTTGACACCAGATAGCGCAGCGCCTGGTAATCTTCAGAACAGAGTTTGTCTTTTTGTTGAAGTTTTTTTAGAAGCCCCAGCCCTGCTATCAGCCTGCGTCTTCTATGGGTTATGTAAGACCTGAAGAGGAAAAAGAGCATGTTCCCGCACACTCCTATGTACCAGAAGACGCGGATGAGTTCGGGCTGATATGCCTTGGCAATGAGGATCAAGCGAAGTGAGATGGCCCCTGTCAGCCCTATTCCGAAGGCGAGCCATGTGACCCAATTCGGATAAGAGGCGGGTATCTTGGATGAGCCGGTATTTGTATAATGAGAAGAAGTCAGGTCATAGGAGCGGGATTTATCCATGAAAAGCTATTCTAATGATTTTAAGGTGCAAGGACAACAGAATGTTTCCGGCAGGCCTGGATTCCCGTGCGCAGATCCTGATGAGATGCGTCGTTGGATAGAGTACCTGGCCCTTGAAATTGGTCCTCGCCCGTATTCTTTGCCAAAGCTTCTGAGAAAGGTGGCTGATCGCCTTTCAGAGAGTTTTAAAAGCTTAGGGTATAGTGTGGATGAGCAGCTTTATTATTACAAAGGGGAAATATACTACAATATATGCGCTTCCCCGAAAACCGAGAGGATCGAACAGGGGTCTGTGCCATTGCTTGTGGTGGGAGCCCACTATGATACGGTGTCGCATTCTCCGGGGGCGGATGACAACGCAAGTGGAATAGCCGGTATTATGGAATTGGCCAGATTGATTTCAAAAGATCCACCATCCGGCGTGCGGCTGGTTGCGTTTGCCCTTGAGGAACCGCCTGTCTTTCGGACACGATACATGGGGAGTTTTGTGTATGCCCGCAGGCTGAAGAGTAGTAAGACCTCTGTAAGGGGCATGATATGTCTCGACATGATAGGATATTTCAGTGATCGTCCCAAAAGCCAGTCTTTTCCCCTGTTCTTCATGGATCGATTCTATCCGAATGCCGGCAATTTTATCTCTCTTGTCGGCAACACCAAGTCTACGAAATGGACCAAAGAGGTCAAGGATGCCTTTTCCAAAGGTACAGACCTGCCGGTTGAGAGCTTGAACGCCCCGGCGATAGTTGTAGGCGTAGATTTTTCAGACCACCGGTCGTTTAATCGATTCGGTTATCCTGCTCTTTTGGTCACAGATACGGCCTTCTATCGAAATCGTAACTATCATCGGCCCTCTGATATGCCTAAGACTCTGGATTATCAGCGGGCGGCAAAGGTGGTAGACGGTCTGGCCAGTGCAGTCAGGACTCTGGCCTAAGGATGAACCT
>WTCF01000169.1 GCA_013138705.1 Deltaproteobacteria bacterium | reverse complement strand
CATCCTTGCAACAGGCCATTGATTTCAAGACACTGAAACCCGACCTGAATGTCTATATACTCTATCGTGACATCCGCACTTATGGCCAAAGGGAAGAACTGTACAGAAAGGCCAGGGAACTGGGTGTCATATTCATCCGCTACTCGCTTGATGAAAAGCCTGTGGTGGAAGAAGCCAGGATTAACGGCAAAGACAAACTGAAGATTACGGTCAAAGACCATATACTCGGTATCCCCCTGGAACTCCAGGTGGATTATCTGGACCTGGCCACGGCCATTATCGCAAGGGGCGAGGAAGAACTCGCCAAGATGCTGAAAGTGCCGCTTAACGAGGATGGCTTCTTCCTCGAGGCGCACATGAAGTTGAGGCCTGTAGATTTTGCCACTGACGGCATATTTGTGTGCGGCATGGCCCACTATCCCAAGCCCCTTGAGGAATCCATAGTCCAGGCAAAGGCAGCCGCTGCCAGGGCCGCATCAGTATTGATCAAAGAGTCAGTTGAAGTTGAGCCCACTGTTTCAGTGATCGATCAGGAAAAGTGCATTGGCTGCGGTTTGTGTGATGTCTCCTGTCCTTTCGGGGCGATTCACCTTATCAAGGTCTCAGGGCAGGGATACAAGGCTGAGAACATCTCGGCCCTCTGTAAAGGCTGCGGGATTTGTGCCGCGGCCTGTCCGCAGAAGGCCATTGATATGAAACACTTCCGCGATCGCCAGATCCTTGCAATGATTGAGGCAGGAGGGGAGGGGGGAAGTGAATCACGAGTTGCGGGTTACGGGTTGCGAGTGAATGAAGGCAGGTAATATGGACATGAACAAATCATTTGAACCGAAAATTCTGGCATTTCTGTGTAACTGGTGTGCCTATGCAGGTGCGGACCTGGCTGGGGTTTCCCGGCTCCAATATCCTTCGACCATCCGGTCGATTCGGGTAATGTGTTCAGGCCGGGTTGATCCTGTCTATATTATAGATGGCCTAAAAAGCGGGTTTGACAGCGTCTTTGTCTCCGGGTGACACCTCGGAGAATGCCATTACCAGGATGGTAATGAATATGCGGCCAATAGGGTGGAACTGGTTCAATATTTACTGGATCTTTCAGGCATTGGGCGGGATCGCGTGCAACTGCGCTGGGTCAGTGCGGCTGAAGGACAGCTTTTTGCCAAATATGTAACCGAGGTGAGCAATATTACTCGGGAACTGGGTCCTTTTGATCCTGAGGAGTTCAGGCTTCCCCTGGCTGCTGTTGAACAGACACTTAATTCCCCCAGGATCAGGTGGCTTCTGGGGTTGACAAAGAAAGTCACCGAGCAGGGCAATGTTTACAATGAAAAGCTAAAGGATGAGGATTTCAAAAAATTGCTCCAACAGGCCACGGAAGAAGAATACCACAAGGCCCTGATCATGGCGGCCCTTGAAGAAGGCCCCCGGTCTGTGAGGGAGATGGCAGAAGAGACCGGCTTGCCCGTATATACGGTCTCCATGCGTTTGAATGAACTGGAGAGATGCAACCAGGCAGGTCTGAAGGAGTATAGTGGCAGCACCCCGATATTCATGGGTATGTAATAATCTATAGAGGAACAGGAATGGCTAAGGATAGAGAGATGAAAAACATGGGGAGCGTAATGGTCGTGGGGGCCGGCATTGCCGGCATGCAGGCGGCCCTTGATCTGGCAACTGCAGGATATTACGTACACCTGGTTGACAAATCACCGACTATAGGGGGGATGATGGCACAGTTGGATAAGACCTTTCCAACTAATGACTGTGCCATGTGAATTATTTCCCCCAAACTGGTCGAGGTCGGCCGGCATCTTAATATAAATATTATCCCCAACTCAGAGGTTGAATCCTTTGATGGTGAGGCCGGGCATTTCAATGTTACGCTCATTAATCATCCCCGGTATATAGACCCTGATGTATGCACCGGGTGCGGGCAATGCAGCCAGGCCTGCCCTGTACACTGTGTGAATGAATTCGACTGCGGTCTGTGTCTCAAGGCCGCTACGTCCATCCAATACGCCCAGGCAGTCCCACTTGCCTATTCCATTGACAGGGAGCAGTGCATCGGGTGCGGGCTCTGTGAAAAGATCTGTCTTGCCGGGGCCATTAATTATGATGACAAGCCGAAAAGGACAGAGCTCGAAGTGGGAGCTGCGATCCTTGCAGTAGGAAATGAACTGTTCGATCCAGGAGTTCAGGAAGTATTCGCCTATGGAAAATCTCCCAATGTAATCACCAGCATGGAGTTCGAGCGGATTCTGAGCGCATCCGGGCCGTATATGGGCCATCTGATGAGGCCCTATGACCGCGAAGAGCCCAAAAAGATAGCCTGGCTCCAGTGTGTGGGCTCACGCGACACCCATGAATGCAGCAATGCCTACTGCTCAGGTGTCTGTTGCATGTACGCCATCAAGGAAGCGGTCATTGCCAAGGAACACGGACACGGGGATGTAGAACCGACTATTTTTTACATGGACATCCGGACATACGGCAAAGATTTTGAGGAATATTATAACCGGGCCCGTGATGAGCACGGTGTGCGGTTTATCCGCTCGCGCATTCACACCGTTAACCCGGTAGAAAATGGTAACCTTGAGATAACCTATGTCGATGACAGCGGTGAGCTGAAGAGCGAGATTTTTGACCTTGTAGTGCTTTCCGTAGGCTTTCAGGTGGGGGAGGAAAGCGTCAAGCTTGCCGGACGTCTCGGGATCGAGCTGGATAAATACAACTTTGCCAGGACAGACAGCTTTGCACCTGTAGCGACCACAAGGGAAGGCGTCTTTGTATGCGGTACGATCCAAGGACCGAAAGACATCCCCCAGTCTGTTATGGAGGCATCTGCAGCCGCAGCGGCATCCAGTGTGCTCTTGAGCGAGAGCCGTTGGACGCAGACCCAGGTTCAGGAGATGCCGCCGGAGACCAATGTGATCGGCGAGCCTCCGTGCATCGGGGTATTTGTGTGCCAGTGCGGCATCAACATCGCAGGTGTGGTGAACGTGCCGGAAGTGCGGGACTATGCCAAAACCCTCCCGTACGTCACCTATGTTGAAGACAACATGTATACCTGTTCCCAGGATACACAGGTGAAGATGGCAGAGGTTATCAAGGAACAGGGGATCAACAGGGTGGTGGTTGCTGCATGTACCCCTAAGACTCACGAACCCTTGTTTCAGGAAACCCTGATGAATGCAGGCCTGAACAAGTACCTGTTTGAGATGGCCAATATCCGCAATCAGGACTCATGGGTACATGGCAAAGACCCTGCGGCCGCCACGGAAAAGGCCAAGGATTTGGTGCGAATGGCAGTTACCAAGGCAGCCCTGCTGGAACCTCTTCCGGACACGGAGCTGGGTCTGGAACCTGGCACCATGGTGGTTGGCGGTGGTGTTGCCGGCATGGTGTGTGCGAAAAACCTGGCAGACCAGGGTTATGAGGTCCATTTAGTGGAGCAATCTGAGGAGTTGGGGGGCCAGGCCAGGTTCCTCAATAAGACATGGAAGGGTGAAGACATCCAGGCCTATGTGAAAGATCTGGTAGACGAGATAGAGAAAAATCCTCAAGTCCATGTGTGCCGATCCACTGAGCTTACCAGTGTGGATGGCTTTGTAGGCAACTTCTCCTCCACCCTGAAAAACGGGGATAAAGAAGTTGAGCTAAAGCACGGAGTGGCAGTAGTCGCAACCGGCGGTCATGAATACAAACCCACTGAATACCTCTATGGTGAAGATTCCCGTGTGCTCACCCATCTGGAAATGGATGCACGGTTCATTCAGGATGATCCGTCACTCAAGGAAATCAAATCAGCAGCCTTTATTCAGTGTGTTGGCTCTCGTGAACCTGACCGTCCCTATTGCAGCCGCGTGTGCTGTAGCCACACTGTGGAGAGCGCTTTGGAGCTCAAACGGCGCAATCCGGAAATAGATGTCTATGTGCTGTATCGCGACATGCGGACATATGGTGAACGGGAAGACCTCTTCAGAGAGGCCAGGGAAAAGGGAGTTATATTCTTTCGCTATGACCTGCAATCCAAGCCAAAGGTGAGTGAAGGAAAGGATGCCTTGGAGATCGAGTTGGAAGATCATATCCTGAAAAGGCCTGTTATCCTCCGGGCGGATTTGCTTGTGCTTGCAACTGCTATTGTGCCGTCGGAAGCAGGACGACTGGCCACATTCTTCAAGGTTCCAGTAAATGATGACGGATTCTTCATTGAGGCCCATGCCAAGCTGAGGCCGGTTGATTTTGCCACTGATGGAATCTTTCTTTGCGGACTGGCCCACTATCCAAAGTCCATTGATGAGAGCATTGCGCAGGCCCTGGCAGCAGCGTCCCGTGTATCCGGCCTCATCGCAACAGGCAAGGTCTTTGCGAGCGGCACCGTGGCCAATATCAACCCCATGTGGTGCTGTAGCTGCGGTGTGTGTGTTTCCATCTGCCCATACAATGCCCCTTCAATGATCGAAGAGGGACGATTTGCGGGCAAGGCAGAGATAAACCCGGTACTGTGCAAGGGCTGCGGCCTGTGCGTGGCATCTTGTCGATCCGGGGCCATAGACCTAAAGGGATTTGCTCAGGATCAGATCATGGCCATGATTGATGAAGTGTAGGAGAAAAGTATGAACGACTGGGAGCCGAAGATTACGACCTTTCTTTGTAACTGGTGCAGTTATGGAGCGGCGGACCTGGCAGGCGTGAGCCGTTTTCAGTATCCCCCGAATTTCAGGATAATCCGTGTGCCCTGTTCCGGCCGTGTGAGCCCAAAGTTTATATTGGCTGCCTTCCGACACGGGTCTGATGGTGTGTGGGTATCCGGGTGACACCCCGGAGACTGCCATTACCTGGAAGGTAATTACTACGCAAGAAGAAAGTTTGCCCTGTTAAAAGGGCTCCTGGAACATATTGGGATTGAACCCGGCAGGCTGCATTTCTCCTGGATATCATCTGCAGAGGCGACGAAGTATGTTGATGTGGCGCGGGAAGTGGCAAAAGAAGTAAAGGCCCTTGGGCCTGCGAAACACTTTATCAAGAAAAGGGCCG
>WTCF01000106.1 GCA_013138705.1 Deltaproteobacteria bacterium | reverse complement strand
TAATAGAAAATGATCCTTCTGTTATACAAAACATAGAAACAAATAATTTTTTGTATGTAACCGGCAACGCGACCCATGACGAGATCCTGATTCAGGCAGGTGTTGAACGGGCAAAAGGAATTATCTGCGTATTAAGTACTGACGCGGATAACGTGTACATTACTCTCACGGCCAGATCGCTGAATCCCGGGCTGTCGATCGTGGCCAGAGCAGATGATGCCAATGCGGAAAAGATGATGATCCAGGCAGGAGCAAATCGAGTCATCTCTCCATATGAGATAGGGGCAAGGCGTATGGCCCTTGCAGTGCTCCAACCTACTGTGACAGAGTTTTTGGACCTGGCAGTCCATTCGTCCGCCTTTGACCTCAGTATCGAGCAGGTGGAGATAGATTCCAAATCCTCACTGGATGGTGTGAGCCTCATTGACGCTGCTCTGCGGCAGAAGTTAGGTGTTACGGTGCTGGCGGTCCAGCAATCTTCAGGCGAGATGACATTAACCCTGCCCCCTGACTATATTATCAGGGGTGGTGATATAGTTGTTGCTTTGGGAAGCAGAGAAGGACTGAATGCCTTGAGGGAACTGGGCAGGGGCACGCTTGCTTCCTGATGGTTTGCTTTTAGGAATTTGCTTGGCGATTGCACCGCAGTATTTCATTTTCTGTTACGATAATGTCCATTCTCTGGTCATGGGTTTTCAGGGGAATTTCCTGAAGGACCTGAAGGCTAAAGGCAAGTCCTATGCGAAGGGCTTGTGGGGCCTCTACAGATAAAAAACGGTCAAAGTATCCTCCTCCGTAACCATATCGGCCGCATCGGCGGTCAAATACACTGCCGGGAACCACTACCATGTCTATTTGGGATGGTCGTATTAATGTGGCCACCTTTACATCCGGCTCTAGTATTCCGTAGGCTCCGGGCCTGAGGCCTTTTTCCCAATCCTTCAAGAGATAAGTTTCGAGCCGCCTGTTTGTGACATCTGTCTTAGGAATAGCCACTTCAAGTCCGCTATTGAGCCTCTCTCTGATGAGTTGATGTGTATCTACTTCGCTCCTGAAAGAAACATAGATAAGTGGCATCCTGCTGTTCTTGTATTCTTCAAGTTTTCTGAAGCTGTTAGTAATTTTTTTGCTCAGATAGCTCATGGTAGAGAAGGAAAGACGATCCCGTTTGGACAGGATTTGGCTTCGACAAGAATAGGAATCAGGAAAGGACATGTATTTAAAAAACGAGATTGATTACGGGGATTGATAATAAATACGAATACAGGAAGATTCTCGCACACAGGAATTTTGCCAGACAGGCTTGCAGCTCCTGTCTCTCAGCACAACGTTTCTGCCTGAGGAGAGAAATCTTATAGATCTTGCTAATAGACAAAGGCATCCATCTCTGCCGAAGAATTTTGATCCCACCACTTTCACGTCTTCTCCATCATTGAGTTTAAGTGCAATTCGCCCAACAAACCATCGCGGAGCAACAATGACCCTGAAAATCCGGGATCCGGACTGAAGAGTAAAGCACTGGAGTTTCATATATGGCCTTGCCGCACATTGTTTGATAGTTCCTCTGATTACTATCTCTGTATTTTCGTCATAACCAATACTTCCGGCATGAGCAGAGTTAGTATTGGTCAATAATAAAATGGTAAATAAGACAAAAAAGGAGGAATAAGCAGCTTTTGGATCAATTACCTTATGGACATTCATGGCTACTTACTGTGCCTCTGATCGACTTTGGGGAAATGCTTGCAATATTCTTGTCTCCTGAAATTGTTCAAGAAAATATATGCAGATTGCGTACCTTTTGGACAATTATACGTTATTAAATCAAATTTACTGAAAATATCAAAATTTTTTATCATTTTGAAAGATTTTAATCCAGATCGCAATAAACACAACATGCAATTTTTGCAGGTTCATGCAATTTTTGCACCTGGTTCATGCAATTTTTGCACTGTTCTTTCCTGGTTAGTGTCCGGTATTTCTGGTGGACACTCATCAATTCTTCGGAAATAACCATTTTTTATTTAAATCCGGGAAGCCCGGAACTTGTGAGTAGGCTGTGGCTTGGAGCACCTCTTAGAAGTCTTCAGGGAAGGATGTGGCAACATAAGGAGAAGGCCTCCTTGAAAAATTCCAAGAAGGCCTTCGGGGAGAGGAGGGTTGGGAAGAATAATTGCGATTTTTTCTAATTGTTGTTCGTGTATGTTTATATGTATTATAAGCAAACATCGTGCCATCTATTTTAGAAAACCATATTCCTTTAGCTTGTACTGAAGTGTTCTAATTGAAATACCTAATATTTTTGCGGCCTTACGTCTATGTCCATCTGTTTCCCTGATGGTTGCCCCAATGGCTTCTTTTTCCAGGTCTCGTATACTGCGAAGCCGTTTAGTGGCTGACTCAGGCGTAACCTCGATAAGTGAGGCTGTTAACGGAGGCAGTGTCAGCCTGGAGTCCCGGCTTAAAATAATGGCTCGCTCAATGACGTTATGTAGTTCCCGCACATTTCCGGGCCATTCGTAGGATTTTATCTGATTTAAGGTATCATCTGATATTTCCGAGACCTTTTTTCCTACGCGCACAGATATCGACCGGACAAGGTGGTTGGTAAGCACCTGTATCGCCTCAAGGCGCTTTCTCAAAGGAGGAAGGGTGATTGGAAAAACATTCAGACGATAGTAAAGGTCTTCTCTAAAGCGTTTTTCACGTATCCCAGCCATCAGATCCTGGTTGGTGGCGGCAATTATTCTCGCGCTGGTAATGATGGTGGTAATGCCTCCCACTCTTTCAAATGTCCTTTCCTGGAGTATGCGCAAGAACTTTGCTTGAGCAGACAGAGGCATTTCCCCTATCTCGTCCAGGAACATGGTCCCATTCTGGGCAAGTTCAAATTTTCCCCTCTTGGTCTTGATCGCTCCGGTAAATGCCCCTTTCTCGTGTCCGAAGAGTTCGGACTCAATAAGCGTTTCAGGTATTGCAGCGCAATTAAGCTCTACAAACGGACCTTTTCGCTCGCTCAAATGATGAATAGCTTTGGCTACAAGGCTCTTTCCAGTACCGCTTTCTCCCTGAAGTAATACTGTGGCGTCTGTCTTGGCCACATGCTGTATTTCTTTCCACACCTCCTCCATACCGGCAAAAATGACATCGGTAGGCGGGAGGCCTTCGGCAAGTTGATTTCTCCATAGAGTGTCCACCGCCATAAGGGTTTGGCGCTCCACCACTCTTGCTGCCGCCATCCGTAATTCATCCGGATCTTTGAGGGGCTTTATGAGATAGTCTAAAGCCCCTTCCTTCATAGCCTCCACTGCATTTTCCACGGTCGCATAAGCTGTAAGTATTATGAAATCGATTTCCGGCCTTTCTGATCGCACCCTTTTCAAGAGGTCGAGGCCACTGATATCAGGCATTTTGAGGTCTGTGATTACAAGGTTGGGAGAAAAGTCGCTAATTGTGCCAAGGGCTTTGATGCCACTGTTGGCGGATTTTACTTGATAGCCCGCCTGAGTAAGGATTCGGCCCAGGAGAGCTGTCAAGGGTATTTCGTCGTCTACTACCAGAATGCGAAAATTATTAGGTTCCATAGGCTTTTTTTGTTTCTAATCTAATTATTTCAGCTTATTCTAGCAAGGAATTATGGATTGTCTTTTTCTTATAAATCCCATAGCCGGGGCCCATGCGGGGAAAAAAATTGCCGCTGAACTAGAACGTGCCCTGCAAGTCCGGGGTCTCAGCAAGCATGTTGTCTTCACTGATCCTGAACATCTGGAGACTCAGGTACTGTCCTTGGCTCCAGGCCGTGACCTGATTGTGGTTGCAGGAGGGGATGGCACCGTATCAGCGATTGCACGCATACTTGGTACCCTTGATAGGCCCCCACCGCTTGCCATCCTGCCTCTTGGTTCAGGAAACGATCTGGCCAGAAGCCTGGGCTGGTGGGAAGTATGGAATCAGGGTAGCCTTGATTATTTCTGGTCGGGGATTAGCGCAGGAAAGGTTGAAGCAATAGACCTCTGGTCCTGCGGAGAGGATTCCAGATTTATAGGATATGCAGGTTTTGGCCTGGACGCAAGGATAGTAGCGTCTGTTTCGAAATTACGCATGAAACGTTTTTGTCATAATCTTGGTAAGAGATGGAATCAGTTTCTTCATGTTGCTGTTGGCCTGAAATATATACTTTCGATTAAACTCAAGTTTGGTTCGACCGAGATGGATGTCTGTTTCTTTGACAAAAAGGGGAACATGAATCAAATCAGGCTAAAGGACCATACTGCTTTGATCCTTTCTAATATCGGACACTATGCAGGTGGCGGGTCTCTTTCATCCGTATCTTGCTGGAGCGACGGGAAACTAGAAGCCTATGTCATTCCCACTGTTAGAGCATATCTCGGGCTGCTATTGAGAGGTCGCATTACTTTTCTTTCAAGTCCCAGAGCCACTTATCAGGCCTGTTCTGTAAAAATCATCGGAAAACAGAATCTTCCTGTACAGCTTGACGGTGAATGGGCACAAGAATGTACGGCAAGAGATACTGTTAAAGTACAACAGGTGAGGGCTTTACCTGTACTCGTCCCTCCTGCAAATTTTGCCGTAAAAGAAAGTGTCGGCAGCCGCTGGTCCAAGAGCCCTGTCCTAAAAAGAGATACTTCATCAATACTGCCGGATCCTGCTACTACTACACGTAATTGAACTTTTTGAAAAAAATTTGTCTCGCGCTTCGTTCTGTCCGAAGAGTAAAATAAATAGTTAACAGAACTTCAACAGTTAATTCTTGTAAATAGTGAGCAGACATCTATTCCAGGAGGATTATCATGCGCGAAAAGCGTAAAGGACTGCGTTATTCAGCGAACTTCCGTGTATATTTCCCAGAGTTCAATATATGGGGACATGCTTCCAATATCTCGTTAGAGGGATGTTATGTGGCAGTAGATTCCTCCATGTCTGTAGGGTTTATCACTGACATGCTGGTTGAATTGCCTGTGGTTGGAGTAATTGCTCTTAAGGGTTATGTGCAACACTTAGGCAAGACGAAGTCAGGAGTCGGCCTCCAGTTTGTTCAGGTGAGGTTTGAGCCTGACCAGTCAGAATACTATAGTTTGTATTCACGATTTCTAAAGGGTATGTCTCAGTTCGAGGAAATAAGAGAAAATTATCTGGAATTAGTCAAACAGGATCGATTGAAGCTTTGTGCCCTGCCGAGTGAATCTGGAAAAGCTGAAACTACCTGAGCCTCTTGCAAGATTCATAGATTTTGTTCAAGGGCAAGGCCCGAGGAAAAAATGTGATTACTTTATCAACATTTACTTGGCCCTTCCTGATCTTTTCGCTGGGGACCTGTATCGGCAGCTTTTTGAATGTGTGCATATGCAGGCTGCCTCAAGAAAGATCGGTGGTCAGGCCCGGTTCTGCCTGCCCGAAATGTGGCCATAGGCTGAAATGGTGGGAAAATATCCCAATACTGAGCTTTTTGTTTCTACGGGCTAAATGCAGTTCTTGTGGAGCAAGGATCTCCGTGCAGTATCCCCTGGTGGAGCTATTGAGCGGCCTTTTGGCCCTTGCGCTTTGGTATAAGTTTGGTCTTGGCCCTGAAGTTTTTATTTATTTTTATTTTTCAGCATGTCTCATAATTGTGACATTTGTTGACCTTGCGCATCAAATCATCCCGGATGCAGTGTCTTTGCCTGGGATCGCTCTTGGCTTCTTATCTTCATTTTTTCTTCCTGAACTGTCGTGGTTGGATTCTATACTGGGGATATTAATGGGCGGGGGCATCCTGCTTCTTGTGGCATGGGGCTATTATATTATTGCCCGCAGGGAGGGAATGGGAGGCGGGGACATTAAACTCCTTGCTATGATAGGGGCATTTTTGGGCTGGCAGGCAATACCGCTTGTAATCCTATTGAGTGCTGCAGTGGGTTCAGTTACCGGCCTGGCGATAATGACAGTCCAGAAAGGAGATAGACACATGGCCATACCTTACGGGCCCTTTCTGGCTGGAGCTGCTCTAATATCATTATTCTGGGGGCGTGAACTGACAGCCTGGTATCTGATTTTTATCTCCGTGGGCTAATATTAGTACGTTAAGAAAGTCTTCTGATTAGGAGAATATTGTGAGTAAGCTTCGAATTCTGGTTATAGATGATGAATATGACGTGAGGAATATAGTTGCCGGCATATTGACCTCTAAAAAGGCCGGATATGATGTTGTTCAGGCGGCTAATGCCATTGAAGGCCTGGAATTGGCACAAAAACAGCCCTTTGATCACATAATAAGTGATATTTACATGCAGCCTGAGAATGGACTCCAATTTTTAAAAAAAGCCAAAGGCGCAGGGGTATCAGCCAACATCATCATGATGTCCGGTCAAGCCGATATTGATATGGCCCTTGATGCCATAAAGATAGGGGCGTGTGATTTCATCTTCAAACCCATAGTGTCAGATCATCTGCTTTTCGTATTGCGAAGGGCCGAGGAAAAGGCCGGACTTCTGAAAGAAAACGCACTTTTAAGGGAAGAGGTACACAAAAAGTATTCGTTTCATAATATTGTGGCCAAGAGCTTTCAGATTAAACGCATTTTTGAGGTCATTGAAAGAGTAGCAGATTACAAGACCACTGTGCTGATAACCGGTGAGAGCGGGACAGGGAAAGAACTTGTAGCCAAGGCAATCCATTTTAATAGCATCAGGGCCAAGGCACCCTTTGTACCAATTAATTGTGGGGGCATTCCAGAGAATTTGCTCGAGAGTGAACTCTTTGGTTATGTGAAAGGGGCCTTTACAGACGCTGTCAGGGCCAAAAAAGGACTTTTCGAAGAAGCCCACAAAGGGACCCTGTTTTTAGACGAGTTGGGTGAATTGCCTTTGTCTTTGCAAGTTAAGCTCTTGAGGGTCCTGCAGGAAGAAGAGGTCAGGCCTTTGGGCGACACTCGCTCCATCCAGGTAGATGTGCGGATAGTGGCAGCCACGGCAAAGGATCTTGCGCAAGAGGTGAGTAAAGGCAATTTCAGAGAGGACCTGTTTTACAGAATAAATGTACTATCAATAGTTATTCCTCCTCTAAGAGACAGGAAGGAGGATATTCCGTTACTGGTTGATCACTTTATAGAAAGGTACAATTCCCGCTTAAAGAAGAAGGTGGGGGGAGTTAGCCCTGAGGTAATGCACCTATTCATCGAGTACAAATGGCCCGGAAATATCCGTGAGCTTGAAAATGCAATAGAAAGAGCAATGGTCTATGCGGATAACCCGACAATACAAGCAAGGGATCTTCCCCCTCAGATACGGGCGGGCTTTGGAGTCGAAAGTGCTCCTCCCATATCAACCCTTGATGGATCTAACTTTTCCATTAAGAAAAGCAGCAAGATGTTGGAGCGAGGACTTATAATAAAGGCCCTTGACGAAACCAAGGGTAATAAGACTAAGGCTTCCCACCTTCTGGAGATCAGCCTGCCGGCACTTTTATACAAGATAAAGGACTATGGTCTTGCAGCATAGATTTAGCAGACAAGCGGCTCGCCTGCACGAATGAGGAATGGCTACTAAATCAATCCCACTGCCTTCTTCAGCGATTCCACTTCAGAGTCAGTCAATATCCTGTGCTTGCCGGGCAGTAGTTTTCCAATGCCTATAGGGCCCATTTTAATACGTATCAGTCTGATGACCGGGTGGTTTACCGTATTGAGCATCAACCTTATCTGGCGTTTTCTACCCTCTTTCAGCACAATTTCCAGGACCGTTGAGCGCCTCGTGGTTTCCAGTACGCGCATTTCACAAGGCAATGTCATTTTCCCTTCTATCTCTACACCTTGCCCAAGAAGGTCCAGAACTGCCTTTGAAGGTCTCCCTCTTACGGTTGCATGGTAGGTCTTTGTAACCTTGTGGCTGGGATGTAATAGCCGGTGAGCCAGGGTCCCGTCATTTGTGAGAAGGAGCAAACCCTCGCTGTCTTTGTCAAGGCGCCCTATAGGATAAACCCGCCCTGGAATTCTTTCCAGCAGATCCATTACAGTGGTTCGCCCATAGGGATCACGAACTGTAGTCAGGACCCCTTTAGGTTTATTAAGCAAAAGATAAATGGGAGGTTTTTTCCAAAGAATCCTGGTCTTGTCAACATGAATTTCATTCGTATATGGATCTACCTTTGAACCAAGTTCTGTAACAATCTTGCCATCTATACTGACCCGGCCTGAGCGGATGAGCACCTCTGCCGCTCTTCTGGAGCACACACCGGCGTTGGCAAGGTATTTTTGCAGTCTTATCATAACGGGCCTATAGTAGTCATCTGCATAAACATATATGATATAGTATAACAGGTGTGCTAAGTCATTGCCTCAAACTGTTCAAGAGTCAGGTGTCAGAGGACAAAAAAAGATGAACATTGAACATCGAACGTCCAACATCGAATTTTGAATGGGAAAAGATGAAGAAACAGACTTATGACCTGGAAGAAAGGCTGCTAATTAAAAAATCTGAACTACTAAATGATATTTTAGAGGAAACAGAAATAGCCGTTGAATGTTCGGTATTGGATATTTGTTTTTCATTCGATGTTGGACGTTCGATGTTCGACGTTCATCTTTTAATGTAACCTGTGAACGTTTACAAAACAACTTAGCGCTTATGGAGGTCAAGGGTCATGGGTTCACCGATAACCTAAAGCCGTTGATTCGTGAGTTTTGAATAGAGAAGGCATGAGTATATCCTGGTAGGGAATAAATGAAGACCGGCAAGGTCAAAGGGCCGTTAAAAGAGGGTTTTTCCACTGGAGCGTGCGCTGCTGCAGCGGCCAAGGCTGCGGCCATACTGGCAGCGGATTCTTTGGTTTCAAGTATTAATGGAGTGACAATTCCTTTCCCGAATGGAGCGAGACACTCCTTTCCTGTCAGCAGGTGGGGCAGGTCCGGAGACAGTGACGCATGGGCCTGCGTGGTTAAGTATGCAGGAGATGACCCTGATATCACCCATGGAGCGGAAATTGTCTCCAGAGTAAGGATTATTTCTTTTGATGTAATGAAAAAATCCGTCAAGATACTTGGGGGAGACGGTGTCGGAAGGGTGACCAAACCAGGCATTGCCATACCCCCTGGCAATCCGGCCATCAATCCTGTTCCCAAGAAGATGATCAGACGGGCAGTGGAAGAGGCCTTGGAAAACAGATCAGGTTTTGAGGCTGAAGTGACTGTGAGTGTGCCTAAAGGAAAGGAACTGGCAGCCAAGACCCTCAACCACAGGCTGGGAATAGTAGGTGGCATATCCATTCTGGGTACGACCGGCATAGTAAAGCCAATCTCAGCAGAGGCATGGTGTGCAACCATTCGGTGTTCCATGGACGTGTGCCTGGCAGCAGGCCTGGACCAGGTGGTGCTGGCCACGGGTCGCACCTCGGAGCGTGCTGCACAACATCTTTTGGGCCTGCCCGAAGAGGCATACGTGTCAATGGGTGATTATGTAATGTTTTCTTTAAAAGAGGTTTCAAAACGTCCTTTTCGTCAGGTACACCTGGCAAGCCAGTGGTCTAAACTGATCAAGATAGCCATGGGGTGGGAGCAGACTAATGTAAAACACGGTGCCCTTAATACACCTGAGGCGTTGGCCTTCCTTGCTACATTGGTCCCGGATATCTCTTTTGAATCCATTTCAGGTGCGAATACCGTGAGGGAAATCTTTATTTCAATGAAAGACCGGGGTGTTGAGAGAGGCAGAATGATAGAGGCAGTCTGTTCCGAGGCCTTCAAAAGGCTGAAGCCTGTTCTCAAGCCGGATCAGGATCTAATGATCCATCTTGTGTCGTATTCCAGGAAAGTAGTTGAGAGTTTCCCGATCAGGAATTAGAAATTGTAGCCGTTCATGGCTTGAAACTTGAAATTGGAAATTGAAAATTCTAGAGAGATTAAACGAGTTTACGAGTTGGATGTTTACAAACTGGCAGAAGAGTTATCAAATATGGTCTGGCACGACTTTCCAATTTCAACGTTCCGTAAACGCTTACATTAGATTTAACCGGCAGATCGTGAAGGAAGAAAAACAAGAGGGAATAATATATGTGTTAGGGGTTGGTCCGGAGGGCCTTTCTCCTGTAGGGGAAAAGTGCCTGCATAAGGCCTCCACGGTATTCGGGGCAAAGCGTTTTAGTTTTATGGTGCCTGAGGGTAAGCCCTTAAGACCTGTTATGCCTGTAAAAAAGCTTTTGGAGGACTTAAAGGCCTGTTTATCAGGGCCGGGGGATGTCGTGGTCATTGCCTCAGGAGACCCCCTGTTTTTTGGGATTGGACGAGTGCTGATGAGAGAGCTTCCTTTTGAACGTCTTTGCTTTATACCATCTGTTACCAGTGTCCAACTTGCGTGCTCAAAGCTCAAGATACCCTTGGATGATCTGATCAGTCTGAGCTTCCATGGAAGAGATTCCGGCATTGTTGAGAAGCTTTATCCCTACTTGAAAAGCCAAGACATGACAAAAATCGCTTTACTGACAGACCCTGTTAATACCCCTCGGAAAATTGCGCAGGCCTTGTTGGATGCAGGACTGGAAGGACTTACAATCCATGTGGCAGAGGATTTGGGGGGCAGTTCTCAGAAAACAGGGTCTTACTCTTTAGAACAGGCCTCTTCCAAGGACTTCCATCCTCTAAACGTCACGGTCCTTACCGGGAAGATCAAGTGGGCAACTGGTGGATTCGGTCGAAGGGAGGATGCATATCAACACAGGGGAGGCCTGATTACAAAGGCAGAGGTCCGCTCAATAGTCCTCGGGGCCCTTGAGATCCCTTCAAAGGGCGTCATGTGGGATATTGGCGCCTGCAGTGGATCTGTTTCAGTTGAGGCCGCGGGGCTTGCCCCAGGACTCAGAATTATTGCTGTTGAAAAGAACAAAGAACGTATCGAGGACATAAAGGCCAATATCCGCAGGTATCAAACATTAAACATAGACCTGATAGAGGGGAGCGCTCCGGAGGTCCTGGAAGGACTCCCCGAACCTGACAGGGTATTTATAGGCGGAGGGGGAATCGCTCTCTCATCCATTCTAAAAAAAGTTATTCGTCGTCTTAAGGGAAGAGGACCTATAGTCGCTACGGCTATTACCTTGGAATCACTGATGCTCCTGTCAGATAAGCTTGCCATGGATGGTTTCCGGATCGAAGTGAGTCAGGTACAGGTATCCAGGCTTAGGCCCCTGGGCCAGGGCCGGATACTCTCGGCTCAAAATCCTGTATTTGTGATAAAGGCATGGCGCTGATACGCCCGGCACTGATAATATATAACCTGCTCCAGGTTGCGGCCCTGCCGTGGCTGGGTCCTCCGGCCCTGCTATATCTTCTTTCCAGGTCCAAATACCGGAGCCACCTGGCAGAAAGGCTCGGAAGGCTTCCCGACCTGTCTCCCCTCAAGGGCCGGTCTCCCAGGATATGGGTTCATGCCCTGTCGGTCGGGGAAGTAAATGCAGCGTCGGCCCTGGTAACAGCCATCTCTCAAAGATGGCAAGGGGCAGGGATAATCTGCTCCGCCACAACAGCTACAGGGCTCACTGCCCTTAAAAAAAAGCTGGGCCGTACCGCCCATGTGATCACCACGGCTCCTTTTGATTTGCTACCTTTGGTAAACAAGGCAATAAAGGCAATATCGCCCGACTGCTTTATTCTTGTTGAGACAGACGTCTGGCCTAACTGGATATGGAACATGCGACATTCAGGTATCCCCACGATGCTGGTAAACGGGAGCCTGTCTTCCAGTTCAGCAGAAAGGCTTTCACATCTGGGACCGGTAAAAGACATACTGTATGGAGGCTTTGATCTGCTCGCCATGCAGTCACCTTATGACAGGAAACGGCTTTTGAGGCTTGGTTTTTCCACGGACAGAGTAAGCGCTCCCGGAAACCTGAAATACGACCTTGAAGTGCCCCAAATTGATGAATCTGAAAAGGTCCTTCTCAGAGAGGCCATAGGCCTTGAGCCCACAGCACCGCTTTGGGTAGCAGGAAGCACGCACCCAGGAGAGGAGGAGCTGATACTTGCTGCCCATAAGGGCCTTAAACACGTGTTCCCGGCACTTCAACTACTCCTGGCCCCAAGGGACCCGAAACGTGGACCGGAACTGGAATCCCTGGCAAGGGAGATGGGATTTAAGGCCGTAAGGCGCAGTGCGGTTGCGAAATCCGGTGATGTAGACATAGTGGTGTTGGATACCCTTGGAGAACTTCTAAAGTGCTACAGCCTCTGTGAGGTAGCATTTGTAGGGGGGACCCTGGTGAATATCGGGGGCCATAATCTCCTTGAGCCCGCGGCCTATGGAGTGCCCGTGCTCTTTGGTCCCTATGTTGAAAGCGCGCGTACGATAGCTGAAGATCTTCTGGCCTGCGGAGGAGGCAGGCGTGTGTCAGGGAAAGAAGAATTGCAAGGGGTGTTAAATAAGCTCTTGGAAGACTCTTCTGAGCGTAGAAACATGGGTGGCAAGGCAAAGGACCTTTTACAAAAAAACCAGGGCGCTGTCTCCAGGTATCTGGATCTTGTAGCAAAGGCGCTCAGGGGAATTTGGTGATTGGGTGATTTATGTTGAAAAACAAAACCTTATCACTGCTCTTGGCCCTCGGCAGGCCCCTTTCGCCCGCATACAGCGCTTTGATGAAGGTCAGAGCATGGGTCTACAGGAGAGGATATCTTGCCACAAGGAGGCTTTCGTGTCCTGTGATAAGCATAGGCAATCTTTCCCTTGGCGGGACAGGAAAGACCCCTCATGTATTGGCTGTAGCCAATTGGCTGAAGAGCCGGGGGATTAGTCCGGCTGTTGTGAGCAGGGGGTATGGAGGAAGGGCAGGACGTGGCCCACTTGTGGTCTCTGATGGTACGAGTGTGCTGGTTTCCCCGCGGGATGCCGGGGATGAGCCTGTGATGATGGCCGAAGCCCTTTCGGGTATCCCTGTTGTAGTTGGTTCAGACAGGTATGCTGGTGGAAAGCTTGCCGTAGAGCGCTTTGATGCACAGGCAATCGTCCTTGATGACGGTTTCCAGCATATGGCCCTTTCCCGGGATGTTGATCTTGTGTTACTGCCTGCAGTAAATTTTTTTGGAACGCAATGGGTATTCCCTGGGGGTGATTTGAGAGAGCCTGTCTCAGCGCTTTCCAGAGCGACCGCGATTCTGTTGACAAGGGCAGATGCACTATCTTTTGCTGACCGGGAGATAGGCAGGCGAGAGCTTCAGACAATGGTCCCGGGCCGGCCTGTATTCCTGAGTGAGATGCGGGCCACAAGATTTCTTTCAATGGAAGGGGAAGTTGAAACGCCTGACGCCCTGGCAGGTGAGCCATTATTTGCTGTTTGTGCCCTTGCCGGTCCTGAATTCTTTTTTGCAATCCTGGAGGAACTGGAGACGGATTTGAGGGGGAAAGTAGCATTCTCTGACCATTACACATATAAAAGTGATGATCTGAGCAAATTGATGGCACAGGCCGGGAAGCAGGGAGCAAAAGCTATTGTGACCACACATAAGGACAGGGTGAAGATAGAACCGATCTGGCGTGAACTTGCAGCCAATGGTGAAAAGCCCCTTCCTGTCTGGGTATTGGAGATAGAGGCCAGGCCCGAGGAAGGGCTTTGGAATATGCTTGAAGCAAGTCTCAATATCGGCAAAATTTGAGAGGTGAATGTTTTTTGTAGCCATGAAGGCCAAATTTCCAATTTCTATTTTCTAATTTCAACGTTCCGTACTATTAAGTGATTATGATGCACACATTAGAATCTTTAATAACTATTTTGATTCCATTGTTGATCATAATGGACCCTTTGGGCAACTTGCCATTTTTTCTCCTTTTTACAGAAAAAATTACTCCTTCAGAACGGCGCAAGGTGGCCGCTATCGCCTCCTTTGCAGCCTGCATTATCCTTATTTTTTTTGGTATCACAGGTGATTCTGTTTTGCGCTTTTTTGGAATCGGCCTGCCGGCTTTCCAATTGGCCGGAGGTTTTATCTTTTTTATTTACGCCTTACAGATGCTGTGTCTGTTCCCCAGCGGCCTGAAGACCAGCTCAGAAGAAGAACAAGAAGGCGTTGAAAAAGAAAATGTTGCTCTTGTACCATTGGCAACGCCTTTACTGGCCGGCCCTGGTGCCATTACCGCTGTTTTGGTATGGCAACAGCCACCGGACAGCTCTGTTAACACTGTCCTATTGCTAGCCGCGATCATAATAGCCTGTATAATCGTTTACCTTATCTTTTACTTTGGAGTATGGATCAAGCGAGTGATGGGAGTGGGCGGCATCCGGGTGATGACGCGGCTCATGGGATTATTACTTGCTGTCATAGCAGTCCAGTTCATGATGAGTGGATTTAAAAATTTCGGTTAGGACCTGAGAGAGCTTCAGAGACAGGGGCATGGCATGCGTGATTGGAATGTTGTCATAAGCGTCCGGGAGAGGGGATTTCGACCGGCATTTGAGCTTTTGGAAGAACTGGGACCGGTAACCAAAACAGACTTCTATAACATACTGGTCATGAAGGTGGATAATATTAGAAATTTTTTGGAGACTCTCCGTGAGTGGGTAAAGGAGGATACTCATATTCTCAGTCTTATTAGTCGGGTAATGCCTGTCATCCAAACCTTTAACTTCCAATCAGCAGAGGAGTTTGAAGAAAAGGCAACCGAAGCTGCCTCTAAATGGGTGTCAATGCTGGCAGATAGGAGCTTTCACGTACGGATGCACCGACGCGGTTTCAAGGAGAAAATGGCCAGCAACGAAGAGGAGCGCTTCCTGGACGATTTTTTCCTTAATGCACTGAAAAAGGAAGGAATCGAAGGAAATATCTCATTCCAGAATCCGGACGCTATCGTAGTAGTTGAGACAGTGGGTAGTCGGGCAGGTATGTCCATCTGGACGCGTGAGGATCTCGATCGCTATCCTTTTTTGAGACTGGATTAGGGTGCTATTTTCGCAATCAGTGGATTAAAAGCCGGGATGTTAGTTTTGTTGGTTTTCTGCACTCAAGAGGTGAATAAACAGCATGGATATTAGTCTTTTGAAACGTTTGACCCTGGCACCAGGCATTTCCGGCCGGGAAGGAGCAGTAAGAGATATCGTAGAGGAAATCCTTGGAGGGCTGACAGCCGAGGTCAGCACTGACGCTATGGGTAGTCTCATCGCAAGGGTCCCGGGAGAAGGGCCGAGGCTGCTCATCGATGCCCACATGGACGAGGTAGGGCTCATGGTACAGCATGTTGATGAGCTTGGTTTCATAAGGGTAGTAACTGTGGGCGGGATAGATCCACGGGTGTTGTATGGCCAGTCAGTGCTTGTCTGGGGGACTGAGCCCCTGCATGGGATAATAGGCTCGGTCCCTCCGCACCTTTCGTCTGAAAAAAACAGCCAAAAGGAAAGGGTCATTCCTGTAGATGAGCTATTTGTAGATGTGGGTCTGCATCCCGAGGATGTGAGGTCTCAGGTCAAGGTTGGTGATCCTGTGACCTTTCCGGGGATATGGTCTGAGAACGACAGCTTTCTTCAGGCCAAGGCCTTTGATGACCGCGCAGGGCTCTTTGTGATGCTTGAGGCCCTAAAGCTGATTCCAGAGCCGGGATGCGATCTCTATATTGTGGCCTCGGCCCAGGAGGAAGTCGGTCTGAAGGGTGCAGGCCCTGTTGCAAGACGGATAAATCCTGATCTAGTATTGGCGCTCGAAGGTACTATGGCCAATGACCTGCCGGGAGTGCCGTCCCATCGCATATTTGCCAGGCTTGGGGAAGGTCCTGAGATCAGGTTATGCGATGGAAGATTCCTTGCAGATAGGGCCTGGAGCAATTTTCTGGTCCATCTGGCCAAAGAAGCAGGAATTCCATATCAAGTAGTGGTAAAAAAAGTAGGGGGTACCAATGCCGCGGCCCTGCAGGTGGAAGGTACAGGAGCCAGGGCTGCCGCACTGTCTGTTCCTGTAAGGTATATTCACGCCCCTGTCAGTTTGTTAAACAAGTCAGACCTTGAAGCTGCTATTGCTTTAGTGGCAAGACTGCTTAGGGAAGTAAGACGCTTTGAGCCGGATTCATTTTTATGAGTTCCTCTTAACCGATCCGCTTGAGAGGCGCGAGTGAAACGAGCGTCCTCCTCCAAGCGGTCGTTATGCCAGTTCCTTTTTATCTGGCTTCTTCCAAAAATCCACTGGCATATTTGTGAAGCACACTTCCTATTAATGTTTGATAGGGAATGCCTTCCCGTGCGGCTCTTCTTTGTAGTGCGGAAAGGTCATTTTCCGAAATCCTTATGTTGATCTTACGGTTCTTTTTCATTGTATTACGTGCTATTGCTTGGTAATCAGCCTGCGATTTCGAGGGCTTTAGCTTTCCATTTTCGTATGCCTCTAGGATTTCTTTCTCGTATTCATCAAGGACTATCTTTTTTTGTTTTTTAGCCATTTCCTCCTCCAAGGTATTTCTTGGTCGCCTTCCTACTGGGAATGATCCTTTTAAGAAAATACTCGTTTTTATCTGTAACACATGGAACTAAATAGGCATATCCATCCACATCAATTATCAATATTTTTTGATTCGGATATTTCTTCTTGGGATGATCCGTTTCAATGACTTTAGCTCCAAATTCAATTCTTTGGACTATTTCTTCGAATGTAATCCCTCTTTCCCTGGCCAGAACTTGGTTTTTTTCCGCATTCCATTTAACTGAGTAAAAGCCAGGACTGCCATAAAGTTGCTATGCATGCGAAAGGGCTTAATGTAAATTAAGTTGACAGCATGATTTAGTAAAAAAGGGGGGGAAATAATCCACGGGAACTGGGGATGGACAGTCGTTGAAGGTTTAACCGGCAGGTCAGTAGTGAAGTCTGTGGGAAAACCCGGTAACGGGAGCCCGAAGCCAGATGGATCAAGGGTGCGCGAAGGAAGTCCTGGTGCCTTCTCTTCGTACCATGCATAACCGGCAATGACATCTTCCTCCACTTCGGGAAGGAAGCGTATGGTATATGTCATTTCCTTCTCTCAATCCTTCCCTGAAGTTCCTCAAATAATGAAATAAATGATAGCTCGCATGTTAATTTTTAATTGCATATTCCTTGGCCGAACTAAAAAGCTGAAAGGCGCGGGCCAACGAAGCTTAACAGGATCTACCAAGCTTCAATTCACCACCGAGCCTGGAAAGGGCAGCGTTTTGGCTCGCGTTCGGACCCGTACGCTGCATGGTGTGGGAGGGGGGAGCTGCGAGGCGCCCTCCCTATCCCGATATCGTCTTTTGATACATTGACATGACGACTCCACTAAATAATCTTTTATGGACTTTAATAAGTTTAAATTTATCTTTGTTTATTAAACTTAATAACCCATTGTTCCGTATGTAGCCTTTAAAGTTATTATAATGTTCTTTTCCTGCTATTCTTTCAATTATATTTATTCCTATTTTGATCAATTTAGGTGTTTTATTATCAAAACTATAATCAACAACAAGTATAAAGCCGTCTTTTTTTATAAGCCTATGCGCTTCATGTATAAAACTTTTTTGAGTACTTCTATCTTTTTCGTGTAACGCAAAACTGATAATTACAATGTCAAATGATTCATTACTGAAATTTGTTTTTGTTGCATCTTCATTATAAATTTTTATCTGAGAATCATTTTTTCTTGCTATTTCTAACATTGAGTTGGATATATCGAGACAATGAAGGTCTTTAAATCCGTTTCTTGATAGTAATTTAAGCTGATTACCAGTGCCACAACATAAGTCTAAAATTGATTTTTCTTTGTATTTCAAAAGTACATTCATTACCGCAATTCTTATTGGCTTAAGAACTAAGTAAAGAAGAGGATCATATATCTTTGCTATGAAATCATACTCACTTTTCATTTTGTGTGAAATTCATTATAATGCTCACCATCACCAGACCAGCGGGCAAGGATTTCGGAGTTATCTGTAGCTGTGGTCAAGAAAAGTATTTTCAGACTACGACAAAGATTCCTTTGAGGGTTTATATTACTTGACTGAAGTTTCGCAGTTGAAAAAACGATCGAGAAGACATTTAACATACTGAAAAAATAGTAAAATTAATTGAAAAAGCAGCTCCAATTTAGTATACTTGACTTAGCTAAAATACTAGAAATACTAAACAAAGGAGCTGCTATGAAACACTT
>WTCF01000167.1 GCA_013138705.1 Deltaproteobacteria bacterium | reverse complement strand
TGAGTATTCTGAGGATATTCAACATGTCTGGCACACTGTAACAGTACCTTTGGGAGCCAATACCTATGATATTCTCATAGGTCCGGGGCTTTTGACAGAGTTGGGAGAGGATCTCAAGTCGAATTTGTCTGCTCCGCGATACATAATTATCACGGATTCAAATGTAGAGAACTACCTTGGGGCGGATATCATCAAGTTGCTGGGCCAGGGCGGAATCAAGGTTGAGTTGTTGTCCTTTGCAGCAGGCGAGGAATCAAAAAATATGGATACCGTAGTGAATCTCGCCCGCAGAATGATAGACCTGGGTGCAGATAGGCAGACTGCCATACTGGCCCTGGGTGGCGGAGTGGTTGGAGATGTAGCAGGGTTTCTTGCCTCCATCTATATGAGGGGTGTCCCGCTTGTGCAGATTCCTACGACACTCCTTGCCCAGGTAGACAGCTCAGTAGGAGGAAAGACAGGAGTTGACCTGCCTGAGGGGAAAAATCTCCTCGGGACCTTTTATCAGCCCGGACGAGTCTATGCGGACATAGGGGTGTTGACTTCTCTGCCCAAGGCTGAGATCAGAAATGGTCTTGCTGAAGTAGTGAAGTATGGAATGATCCAAAGCCCGGAGCTGTTTGATTTCCTGGAGGAGAAGTGGCGGGATGTAATAAATCTTGAGCCACATGTCACAGCTCACATAGTCTTCAGCTCTTGTTCCATAAAGGCTGATGTGGTGTCTGCTGATGAGCGCGAAGGAGATCTGAGGCGTATCCTTAACTTTGGTCACACCGTGGGCCATGCGGTGGAGGCCGCAGCACACTATCAGATCCCTCACGGGGAGGCGGTTTCCATGGGTATGGTGGTGGTTTCAAGGATCTCTGTAGCAAAGGGTTTAATGCCCGAGGGGGACCTTGAGAGGCTGTGCAGGCTTCTGGACAGGTTAAGTCTTCCCAAGGCGATTCCGGCAAACCTCTCTGCAGACGAGCTGATGGATCTCCTTCAGCATGACAAAAAGGCAAAGTCAGGGCGACCTCACTTTGTCCTGAGTCGCGGAATTGGTCAAATTCTTAT
Organism: Deltaproteobacteria bacterium; assembly: GCA_013138705.1. The sequence continues at coordinate 9,911 of WTCF01000167.1, read as the reverse complement.
AACGGATGATGTTAGTAGAGAGGAACTGGCAGTGGCTATTGAGGCCTCACGGGGCTAGATTTTTTTGGTCCTTATCTCCCTTCTTCTGTCTTTTGACAGATAGAGGCTCAGGGTAGTACCCTCACCCGGTGATGACTTGATAGCTATATCCCCGGTTTGCTCCTCCATTATCCTGTGGGCAAAGGTAAGCCCCATACCTATGTGTCCGGTCTTGGTGGTGAAAAAAGGGCTGAAGACATTTGGGAGTGCCGAGGGTTTTATTCCTGAACCCCTATCCTTTATGCAGAAGGCACAGGCCATGGGACTGTCGTCTATTGGTTCTACCCGGAACTCTATAATCTTCTCCATGTCTTCACGCTCATAGGCATCACAGGCATTGATGACGATTGCCTCAAGTGCCCAGATAAATATCTTGGGATCCGCCAGAACTCTCTCATTCGGAAAAGAAGAAGAAATTTTGGAGATCCACTTTGCCCCATGGTCTTCGGCAAGGTTCATCAGATGGGACTCAATATTCTCGATCAAGTATTTAACAGAATAAGGCTCTAATTTCGGTCTATCCAGTTGGATAAATTCATTGAGAGTGTTCAGCAAGAGTTCCAGGCGTGCTGATTCGTCCATGATGGCTTGAATATGTTCAGGCCTTGGGAGATCCGTTCTGGCAAGGCGTCTTGAAAATCCCCCGATTGTTAGTACCGGATTTCGGATCTGGTGGCTGATATCGTTCAACATCCGCCCCAGAAAGATCATGCGCTCTGACCTTCTTAGTTCCCACTCAATGTTCTTGAGCTTGGTTATGTCATGGATTGTTATGACCACTCCCACGCCTTGTTCCCATTGCCAGGATGAGGCTGACAGAAGCCCCATGAATCTGGAGCCTTTCGGCCTGTGGAGCATGGCCTCTCCTTCGAATTCACCTTGGGAGCGGGTTATTTTAAGAATGTTGGGGAGAAGCACTTCCCGGTCTCCTAACATAAAGATTTCAGCCAGGGGACTGCCCTCAAGTTCTTTTTTCTCCGCCTTGAACATCATCACGGCCTTGCTGTTGGCAAATACTATGCGGTCACGGGTGTCCACCACAAGGATAGCGCTATTAATTATCTCCAGGATGTGAGCAATCAGCTTGGGCTGAGGTGTTTCAAATTCATCTAACATGTTGGCCGTTCCCCCAAATTATGTAAAGATTACCGGTTATTTCTATCGGCAATTTTTTTTATTTGCTTCAAATTGCAGTAAAAGTGCTTTGATCTCCAGGCCACATGAAAAGCCAACAAGGTTTCCCCTTTTCCCGACCACTCTATGACAGGGTATAATAATGGGCAGCGGATTATACTTGAGGGCCTGTCCCACTGCCCTGGGCGAACCGCAACCGACTTCAGAAGCCATCTCACTATATGACATCAGCCATCCAAAGGGAATACGACAGGTGGCATCCCATACTCTTTTTTGAAAAGCTGTTCCTTTTGCCTTAAAGGGTATTGATGACCTGTTTAACTTTTCTTCAAGGACTCCTCTGAATTTATGGGCAAGGGGCGAAGACGCCCAATCTTCCGGCTTGCCGGCGAAATCGAGCTTGATGCGAACAAGAAAGCCGTTTTCCCACTGTCCCTGGACCTTCAAAGTGTGATTGAGTATTTGCAGGTAGAAGATTTTCAAGCTAATTGAGTTTGACCGGTTTATCCGGGTTCGGGTGTTAGAATAAGAATCAATAGAGCCTCAAGTATAGTGTTCATAACCCTGATATGTAATGTCTTTTGAGCCTTGAGACGTTTTTAAAATTACCCTATCACCTTGTACTATCTTTCCAATTCGGAACGGTCTATACCCAAGAATCTTTGCGGCAATTTTTCGTACTTCAGACTCATTTTTTTCTGACACGGTCCACAAGAGCTCAAAATCTTCACCTCCTGTAAGGGCAAGATTTAAGGGCAATATTCCCAAAATCCATGAGGTTCTTTTTAAGGCCCTGGAAACCGGCATTTCCCTTGCCCGGACTTCGGCGCCGACTCTGCTGTTTTTACATATATGGGCAAGATCTGTGGCAATGCCGTCAGAGACGTCTATGGCAGTTTGAACCATGCCGTTTGCAACCAGAGCCTGTCCCAGCGTCACACGGGGCTCAGGGTCCAGATGTTTGTTTACAAGACGTTTTAGAACAGCCCTTGAGATCCCATGTGCCCCTTTTCGATCTCTGAAGGGACTTCTATTTTCTTTATATTTCCTTAATAACTCAAGCCCGGCGGCAGACTCTCCAAGATAACCAGAACAGTAGATCAGGTCGTCAGGCTGTGCACGACCACGGCTTAGCCATTTACCCTTTTTTACTTCTCCAATCAAGGTGAGGCTGAGTGAGAGCCGGTCCGGGGTACTTACAGTATCTCCTCCGACCAGGCTTACTCCATATTCGGATAGTCGTGATAGCAGTCCTTTAGAGAAACTGTCCCAAAACCTGTCAGTCATTCCCGGACGCACAGCCAGGTTTAGAAAGGCCCAGCGGGGATTTCCCCCCATAGCCCCTGCATCGCTCAAATTAACCGCCGCTGTCTTTCTACCCAGGTGCCATGGATCAAAATAGTCAAGGTCAAAGTGAATTGACTCAACAAGTGTGTCGGTGGTGATTATTAGATGGCGATCAGGACTTGGGGCTACCACGGCGCAGTCATCGCCTATGCTCACCAATACAGAGGGGTCCTTTATTGGTGCTCCCGCAAGACGTTGTATTTTAGCGATGAGATCTCTTTCCATTCGTTTTTTCTTGACTATCCCACTATTTCCAAACTGTTGAAAAAATAGGCTATCTCTGTGGCAGCGGTCTCAGGGGCATCGGATCCATGTACTACGTTTTTTTCAATGTCCGTGGCAAAATCAGCCCTTATAGTCCCGGGCTTTGCTTCTTTGTAGTTTGTGGCACCCATGAGCTCCCGGTTGTGCTGGATTACGTCTTCACCCTCAAGGACCATAATTAATATTGGTCCGGAGGACATGAAATCGGTGAGGCTTTGGAAAAAAGGTCTCTCTCTATGAACTGCATAGAAGCCTTCTGCTTCCTTCTTGCTTAAATATATCATCTTCATGGCGGCTATCCGAAACCCGGCACCTTCAAAGCGTTTGATGACATCCCCGATAAGGCCCCCGGACACGCCGTCCGGCTTGATGATAGATAATGTACGTTCCATTCTGATAAGATCTCCTTTTTTAGCTGATTAAAGGTCGTTAGGCTGAAGGCCGAAGGCTGAAGTGATCTAACAGCCTTCAGTCTTCAGTCTATCTACCTAATTTCATGTGATCGCGCATAATTTGTCCCTAAAAGCCTTTCACCTTCAGTCTATCCACCTGAGAGTTACTTTGTCTGTAGTAAAGAAACAAGTACAAGGCAAATATTGCTAGCTCACTTTTTACTGTATTCACTGATGATTTCTTGACTTCAATTTTTACTTTTATTAAATTATCTCAGCATTCCTTGTGCGAGAGTGGCGGAAATGGTAGACGCACTGGACTTAGGATCCAGCGGGCTTACACCTATGCGAGTTCGACTCTCGCCTCTCGCACCAGAGAACTTGTTTTTTTAAATAGCACTGTATGTTTGCCATTTGCCCTTGACGGGGGCTTTTCTCCTTTATTTTTCTCTTTAAAGATATTAAATAAATGAACTAGGCATCCTTCATTCGCCGGTTTACACTTATTCCCAAAAAGGGTGTATTATAGAATCGAATGCTGGATGCCGAAAATGGAAATTAGAAATTAGAAACTTGAAATTAGAGCTGAAGCTGATTAATCCACTTTTTATCCAATTTCCAATTTCAAGTTTCTAATTTCTAATTTCACTGCCGAAGCACAGGATGAACAAAGTGTAAACTACTCATATTCAAATAATTGAACTTGTAAAGAAAGGTAAAAAGTTAATGAAGGTTACAGTCGAAGACATAGGTCCTATTCAGAAACGTCTCTCAGTAGAAATACCCACTGACGTGGTATCTAAGGAGTTTGACAGCGCATACAACCAACTGAAAAAGGGAGCAAATATTAAGGGTTTCAGAAAGGGCAAGGCCCCTCGCAGCATACTGGAGCGTCACTACGGTCCACAGGTGGAAAGTGAGGTGCTTGAGAAGCTTATTAAACAGAGCCTGCCCGATGCCCTTAAGGAGGCAAACGTGGAGCTGATACTTGATCCCCAGTTGGATTCAACCTCTCCCTTAAAGGCCGCCGAAGCTTTTTCTTATTCAGCCCTCCTGGACCTCTGGCCTGAGTTCGAAGTTCCAAAATATAAAGGCCTTGAACTGGAAGAGCCCCTGGTGGAGGTAAGTGAAGAGGAGATCCAGGAGCAACTTGAGGCCCTGCTACGCCATTTTGCAACAGTAGAGTCTGTGGGAGAAGACCGCCCTGTAGAAAAGGGAGATCTTGCTATAATTGATTATGTAGGGGAGATAGATGGTGAGCCTGTGGATGGCCTTTCGGAAGAAAATTACTATCTGGAAGTTGGCGCCGGCTATTTCAATTCCGTGTTTGAGGAACAACTGCCGGGAATAACTAAAGGTCCCGAGAAGTCTATTGAGGTCAGCTATCCTGAGGACGCTTTAAACGCAAAGGTTGCCGGCAGGACTGTCCAATTCAAGGTGGTGTTAAAAGACATAAAAAAACGGATATCGCCCGAGTTGGACGACGATTTTGCCAAACAGATCGGAGCAGACATCAAGACGGTTGAAGACTTGAGGGATCGTCTGGCTAAACAGTTGGAGATAGACAAGCAGAAGGCCGCGAAAAGCAGTCTGAGACAGCAATTCCTGGAACAATTGAGGGAACAGGTGGATTTTCCCGTACCTGATAGACTGATTGATGCCAAGCTTACACAAATGGTGGATAACGTGATAGGTCATCTCCAGGAACGGGGTATGGATCTTGAGAGAGCCGGGATGTCGGAGGACCGGCTCCGCGCGAAGATGCGGGAAGACGCTGTGACCCAAGTGAAGACTGAGATTATTTTGGACAAGATTGCCGAAGTAGAAGACATTGCCGTGGACCATGACGAGGTTTCCGAATATGCTAAGTACGCGGATAGCCAATCCCAACAGCTAGGTGTGGACAAGAAGCAATTACAAAACGCAATGGTCCAGAACGTTCTTCCCAAGTTGCGGGCAAAAAAAACCGTAGATTTCCTTTTAAAACAGGCAGTTGTAAAGCCGGCATCTCAGGAGGTTGATTAAATGCCGCTGATACCTATTGTTATAGAACAGAGTCCCAGGGGCGAGAGGGCCTATGATATATATTCGCGCCTCCTTAAAGAGCGCATAGTATTCTTGGGAGGCGTAGTTGATGATGAAATAGCCAACCTTATTATAGCCCAGTTTCTTTTTCTGGAAGCGGAAGATCCCAAAAGGGACATAACACTTTACATAAACTCACCCGGTGGGATGGTTACGTCGGGTTTAGCTATTTATGACACCATGCAATACATCAGACCTGATGTAAGCACACTTTGCCTTGGCCAGGCAGCCAGTATGGGTGCGATGCTTCTTGCCGCAGGCGCTAAAGGTAAACGTTACACCCTTCCCAATGCAAGAATCCTGATCCACCAGCCCATGGGGGGATTCCATGGCCAGGCAACAGATATTGATATCCATGCCAGAGAGATCTTGAAGATGCGTCAGAAGTTAGATGAGATTCTTGCGGCCCACACCGGTCAGCCTCTTGAGAGGATTCAGGAGGATACGGAGAGAGATTTTTTTATGAGTGGGGAAGAGGCCGGGGAGTATGGCCTTATAGATGAAGTCATTGCAAAACGTGATATCATCCCCCAGGAGGATAAGCTGAATGGCTAGGACGAAAGATTTTGAAAACCAGGGGAATTTACACTGCTCATTCTGTGGAAAGGGCCAGGAAGAGGTGAAAAAGCTCATAGCCGGCCCGAGTGTATACATTTGTGATGAATGTATAGAACTCTGCAATGATATAATAGCCGAGGAATATGATGGGGAAGATGATGTTGGCAGTGCAGAGAACAAGATACTCAAACCCGCTGAAATAAAGGCCCTTTTGGACGAGTATGTTATTGGCCAGGAGATGGCCAAGAAGATCCTATCTGTTGCGGTACACAACCATTACAAACGCATCGACTGCGGGATCAATATGGAGGATGTGGAACTCCAGAAAAGCAACATCATACTCATTGGGCCAACCGGCAGTGGAAAGACCCTTTTAGCTCAGATTTTGGCCAAGATCCTTAATGTACCATTCACATTGGCAGACGCCACCACACTGACAGAGGCAGGCTATGTAGGGGAGGATGTGGAAAATATTATACTGAACCTCTTACAGGCATCTGACTACGATGTGGAGCTTGCAAGCCGTGGAATCGTATATATAGATGAGATCGATAAAATCGCAAAAAAAACAGACAGCGCCTCCATTACAAGAGACGTGTCAGGAGAGGGCGTTCAGCAAGCACTTCTTAAGATCATAGAAGGTACCGTGGCCAATGTGCCGCCAAAGGGCGGGCGCAAACATCCCCAGCAGGACTTTGTTAGGATTGATACTACTAATATACTGTTTATTTGCGGTGGTGCTTTTGTAGGCCTGGATTCCATTGTCAAGACAAGAATGGGCAAGTTCTCCATAGGTTTTGGCGCGGATGTCCAGGGCGCACGGGATCTTTCGTTGGGTGAGATTCTTAAGGAAATTCAGCCGGAAGACCTAATAAGATATGGGCTGATCCCGGAGTTCGTTGGCAGAATTCCAGTTGTTGCGACCCTGGATGAACTGGATGAAGAGGACTTGGTAAAGATCCTCCGTGAGCCCAGAAACGCTTTGGTGAAGCAGTTCCAGAAGCTTTTTGCAATGGATGATGTTGATCTCCACTTTACCGATGGGGCAATAAGGGCTATTGCTCAGGAGGCGACAAAGAGAAAGACAGGGGCCCGTGGGCTACGGGCTATTCTGGAGCAGGCCATGTTGAATGTGATGTATGAGCTTCCATCCAGGGAAGGTGTTAAGGAGTGCGTGATAAGTGAGGATGTAATCCTCAATAAGTCAGAGCCTATACTTCTCTACGAACCCAAGGACCAGGTGTCAGTAAGTGCCTAAAGTGAGCTAAAGTTTGAAGTGCCTAAAGTTAAGGTGTCGCTTTGCTCAATTTATATTAACCGCGCTGAAGGCGCGCACCGCAACTTTAGGCACTTTAGCGCACTTTAGGGCACTTATAACTTTATTCTTTCCCATTGATACGACTAATAACGACTAATAACGATTAATAACGATCCGCGAGCTATGACCTATGAGTGAAAAAAAGAAAAATTTGACGGTTTCACTTTTACCCCTTCGCGATATTGTCCTTTTCCCGCATATGGTGGTCCCTCTTTTTGTCGGGCGTGATAAGTCGGTAGAGGCCATAGAGCAGGCCATGACTTTGGAGCAGGAGATATTATTGGCTGCCCAAAGGGATGCCAAGGTGGATGATCCCAAGGAGAAGGACATCTATCGGATAGGGACCTTGGGCACAATACTCCAGTTGCTTCGTCTGCCTGATGGCACGGTCAAGGCCCTGATAGAGGGTAAACGGCGGGCCGAGATCAAACATTATGTTCCCAATCAGGAATATTTTGTGGTGGAGGCAGAGCCCTTGCCGCAAATATCAGATCGCTCACCTGAGATAGAGGCCCTTATACGAGTTACTGTTAGCGCCTTTGAGGAGTATGCAAAATATAACAAGAAGATCCCCTCTGAAGTGGCCCTTTCTATTTTTTCCATAACGGATCCTTCCCGATTGGCAGATACCATTGCTTCCCACATACCGCTAAAGGTCCATGACAAACAGTCCCTGCTGGAGCAGATCCATCCCGGCAGACGCCTTGAGCGGCTTTATGAGCTCATGCGTTCTGAGATCCAAGTCGTTCGGATGGAACAGCGGGTCAAAGAGCGCGTTAAGAAGCAGATGGAAAAAAACCAGAAAGACTATTATCTCAATGAGCAGATCAGGGCCATTCAAAAGGAGATGGGCCAGAAAGAAGACTCCCAGGCCGATCTAAAAGATCTTGAGCACCGTATAAAACGCAAGCGTCTCTCCAGGGAGGCAGCGGCCAAGATCCGTCGGGAATTCAAGAAGCTTAAGATGATGGCCCCCTTGTCCGCCGAGGCCACTGTGGTGAGGAATTATATTGACTGGATACTAGTGCTCCCCTGGTTTGAGAAGACCAGGGACAAACACGACATAGTTGAAGCAGAGCGAATCCTCAACGAAGACCACTATGGCCTGGAAAAACCCAAGGAGCGGATTCTGGAATATCTGGCTGTTCAGAGCCTGGTTAAAAAGATGAAAGGGCCGATCCTGTGTCTGGTCGGACCTCCCGGCGTTGGGAAAACCTCACTTGCGAGATCCGTGGCCCGGGCCTTGGGGAGGAATTTTGTGCGTCTTTCTCTCGGAGGTGTAAGGGATGAGGCGGAAATCCGCGGCCACCGGCGGACATATATTGGCGCAATGCCTGGAAAAATCCTCCAGTCGCTTAGAAAAGCCAAGTCCAACAACCCTGTGTTTTGCATAGATGAGGTGGATAAGATGAGCTCAGACTTCCGTGGAGACCCTGCATCTGCCCTCCTGGAGGTCCTGGACCCAGAGCAAAATTTTGCTTTTAATGATCATTATTTGGATCTGGATTATGATCTTTCCCGGGTGATGTTTATCACAACTGCAAATGCCCTTTATACTGTCCCTCTCCCCCTTCAGGACAGAATGGAAATTATAGAACTCCCTGGATACACTGAGGAGGACAAACTGGAGATAGCAAATGGTTACTTGCTCCCAAGGCAGCTTGAAGCCCATGGCCTGAAGCAAGAACGGCTCCAGATAAGTAATGGAGCCATCTTAGATATAATTCGTTCCTACACCAGAGAGGCCGGTGTCAGAAACCTCGAGCGTTTTTTGGCTTCAATCTGCCGCAAGGTGGCTATGGAAGTAGTACGCAATCGAGAGAAAAGCCATGTAATCAAGGTCAACCAGTCGTCTCTTAATAAGTACCTCGGCGTCTCCCGTTATCGTTTCGGACAGACAGAAGAGAGCGCACAGACAGGTGTGGCTACTGGTCTTGCCTGGTCCGAAACCGGAGGGTCCCTGCTTCAGATAGAGGCCGTCCTTATGCCCGGAAAGGGTAAGCTAACCATTACAGGGAAGCTGGGAGATGTCATGCAGGAATCTGCCCATGCAGCTATGAGTTATGTACGTTCAAGGGCTCATGAATTCAGGCTGCCCTGGGATTTTTATCAAAAAGTTGATATTCACGTACATGTACCCGAGGGCGGCATACCCAAGGATGGCCCATCCGCGGGTATCACCATTGCCACAGCAATAGCGTCCGCCCTGTTAAAAATTCCCGTCAGGCACAATGTGGCCATGACAGGGGAGATCACCTTGAGGGGCAGGATACTCCCAATAGGTGGTCTTAAAGAGAAGCTCCTTGCTGCGAGACGCGGTGGTATTGAACATGTTCTAATGCCAAAGGAAAATGAGAGAGAATTAAAAGAAATTCCTGCCAAGGTGACCCGCTCTATTCATATCCAGTCGATTGAGCATATGGATGACGTATTAAAATATGCCCTTGTCCTCGAAGATCCGGATAGCCTGTTTGCGGGCGGCCCAAGTCCCTCAGAGACGCCATGTTGGTTTACAGAGCAGGAGCAGCAGCCTGAGATTCATGCACCTCATTAGTTTTGCGAATGATTCTTCTGGTTAAACATTTTCGTCTTAGGTATCGATAAGCTTGCCAAGTGGGTGGAGCTTTCGGAAGAATTCATTTTCAATGGAGGTAGTATAAATGTTAAAAAGTATTTTTGGATCTGTTTTTCTGGTTCTTTTCCTATTCATTTCTGCCTTTGCGGCAATAAATCTTAACACTGCGGATAAGGCCGCTCTTGAATCCATAAGCGGA
>WTCF01000184.1 GCA_013138705.1 Deltaproteobacteria bacterium | reverse complement strand
GCAAGGGTGACTTTTTTGTCTAAACACCGGCTTGGATAGCAATGGGTCCCATAAGACTCGGCTTTCAAATTTATTGACTTACCAGCCACTAAATCCTGTATTACATGTCCTCCACCGTAGAGAAACTCACCAGGATAGACATTGTTGAGAGGGTCGTCGTGTCGAGGTTCTGTAGCCCCTAAATACACATCCAGTGCGGCAAGACCGGCATAGGCCGGCACGCCGTTAAGCCATACTTTGGCGGCCTTTATCCCAGGCACACAGGGCCCGAGGTTGATGAAAGCCCCTGAAGAACACATCGGGGAAAAAGTACCAGTGGTCACAACGTCAACCTTTCTTGCTGCCTCAACTTCCCCATGTTTCCGGACAATGCCGATCATCTCCTCGGCAGTAACTACAACTGCTTTTCCTGAGCGGATCTTCTCATTTATTTCTTTAAAAGTCTTATTGACTTGATAGTGAGCCATGCTCAAATTCCGTAGCTGTTTCAGTCCAGTATAGAAACTATCTTGTGGTCTTCATCCTCTAGTGCCTGGACAATAGCCGACAGGTCTCCTTTTTCCAGCCTGACATAATAGATCTTTTTTTTGGATGTCAGCGCCTCTACCCCTACACTAATTACCTTTCCCCCCATCTCACGAATCAGTCGAAGCACATCATCGAGCGTTCCGCCTTTTTCAGATAGAATGATATCCAGCCGAGAACTTTCCTTCAAAAGCCCAAAGAGCTCTATAAAGGCTCCAAGTATATCAGTAATGGTGAGTATCCCAATCAATCGTCTTTTTTCAAGAACAGGTAAGCCACCGATTTTGTATTTGTAGATCAACTGTGCGGCAGAATCAATACTGGCATTGGGATCCACGGTAATAGGGTTCACTATCATAACGTCTGAAATGGAGAGTTCGTGAACCATGGAGGGAAAAAAATATTGTCGTAAGTTGCTTTCAGTAACCAGCCCTTGCATTGAATCATCTTCTACAACAGGCAAATGCCTTATGGAATGCTGGTGCATTAGCTTTACAGCTGAACTGACGGAGGCCTGAGGGCTGATGGTTATTATGTCTTTGGCCATCCAGTTTTTGACTTTCATTATTCCCTCACTCAAAAAACATCATAACCGTTCACGGGCAGGAGGCATTTCTTTTCACTTTCACACTTCAGCCCCTTATTTTCTAAGGCTTTTGCCCCGGGGGATATCTTGCCCCCTCCGCATTCGCCTACGCTGCGCTCCGGCGATGCGGTCTCCCCCAGGGCAAAAGCCAAGAAAACTACGGGGGCTTCCGTTAAGCCGTTCCAAGAAACACCCCCTGCCCGCGAACGGTTACAAAACATCTTACACAGTAAATCCCCTATACCCTTTCTCAAGGGCGGAGAATGTGGAAAGTTGACAGACATATCTTATGACACAGCAAATATCATTGCAAGTCCTGAATCCGCCTCCAATGCCTACATACTCAAACTTTGTGACTTTGCAAGAGGCACTATTGACTTATTTTATGCAATCCCTTATGAGTGACACATTAAATTCTTTCTAATGAGGAGGGCAAATGTCCAGGCACAAAAAGATTGAAAGGCATAGAGAAATCGAGAGAAGACGTAAAAGACGTGAAAAACGACGTAAGTTGCGGGCTAAAGGATTGCTGCCTCCATCTGATTCGTAATACCCCTACCCTACCCTACTCAGACACAATTTTGAATTCTAAATTTTGAATTTTGAATTAAAAAAGGGATAACCTCAGAGCTTCAAGCTCGATTTATCATGGCTGCAAAGGCCCCTGCGCCAAAGCCGTTGTCTATGTTTACTACCGCAACCCCTGTGGCACAGGAATTAAGCATGGTAAGCAACGGAGCGAGACCCTGGAAATTGGCCCCATAGCCCGTACTGGAAGGGACTGCCACCACAGGAACACTGACAATACCTCCAAGGATGCTCGGCAATACGCCATCCATCCCCGCCACAGCTATTATGACACTGGCCTGGCGTAATTCGTCCAGATGATCAAGTAATCTGTGAATACCAGCCACTCCTACATCATAGATCCGTTGAAAAGGATGTCCCATAAGCTCCAGGGTCAGACAGGCTTCCTCTGCAACGGGCAGGTCAGCCGTACCGGCTGAAATCACCAGGACAGTTCCTTTATTTGACGGCCTGGGCCTGGAAATATTTCCCGACCAGGTCAGTGATTTGGGTATTGGGTGAAATTCTATCTCCGGTATAGCCTGGACAACACGCTCTGATTGTGCCTCTGATACCCGTGTCACAAGTACCGGCCCGCCAACAGAAATCAGTTTGGAAACAATGCCTACTAGTTGTTCACATGTCTTCCCAGGTCCGTAAACGACCTCCGGAAACCCCTCTCTGATGTGTCTGTGGTGATCAAGACAGGCCCAGCCCAGATCCTCAAAAGGGAGTTTTTTAAGGGCCTCTATTCCCAGGTTTACAGATAGATCGCCCGCCCTTATTTTCTCCAGCAGATCCCGGAGCTTTGTCTCATTCATGAAGATAAATTGGCTTAAGATTTGTTGTTAACTTATGAATATGCTGTATAATTTATGAGGTGTAACCTATAGTTCCTTCAAGTGGGCCTTGAGAGGAATCAACTGTTGCTCAAATTGATCAGTGATTTCAGAAGATATCCGAGACCACTCCTTTTGAAATTCAGGCAATGAAATAACATCTATCTCGCTGGCCATAGCCGTACCATACTGTTGTGAAATGGCCTGCTTTATTCCACCGAGATGGTTCTGCATCTGCATTTTTAACTGTTCGTAATATTGATCACGGGTCTGCTCATAGCTTTCCAGTAACTGCTCGATGCGAGGAATAATTTGATTTGCCACACTGCCTTTTAGCTCCACAAAACCACTCAAGGCCTTTTTTATGCCCGGCCACTGGTCTTTATCCCTTGGTAAAACAATATTTCTTAATAGTATTTCTGTGGCTCCCTTTAAGACCAGTGGCAGCTCATTCCCGGAAATATCGCTGAGGCCGGTTTCAAGATCCTCAATTTCACTTTGCATATACCTGGCAACTATTCGGTGGCCATGATCCAGCCACTTTTCAGTCTCCAACTCTTCCTTGGTAGCACGTCCCAGGCGATCCGCCTTTTCCATAGCGATTTCAATAGCGCTTCTAATCTCTGCCATTTTCAACAAACTCCTATTATGGTGGTCGACAAAACCAAGATATCCCGATAAAACTAAAATCAGCATAATCACGCCGGTCACAGGAATCAAGATCAGACTTCCGGCCAAAAAGCGACAAATGTGAAAAAGCCGCTCAGGAGAATTCTATGTCTAAGAAACCTTCTTGGATGAAGACAATGTTAGATCCGGCATCATATCCACATCCTGTGGATGATGTTCTTATGATTCAGACACACATTTCCTGGGTATTCCTGGCAGGAGACAGGGTCTATAAACTTAAAAAGCCTG
>WTCF01000092.1 GCA_013138705.1 Deltaproteobacteria bacterium | reverse complement strand
CGGATAAGATCATGTCTCTGGTAACGGCTGTAAAGGAGGGTTGTGCAGAAAGCGGGCAGGCCAAGTTCCGCGGTCTTTTTGGCAGTAGCTTCCAGACGAATGCGGTAACATACTGGACAGCGCTCATCCGGGTCCTGTCTTGTCCCTATTTTGTTCAGCCAGCCTCTAAGTCCATATCCGGATTGATCCCACAGCACCGGGAATCTGAATTTTTCCGAAGCTATTTCCAGGGCCTCGACCCTGCGTTCATACTCCCTGAAGGGATGGATATTGGGATTGTAGAAATAGACAAGGGCCTTGTTACCCTCTTTTTGGAGCTCTTTGATCGGGTACAGGGTGCATGGCCCGCAGCAGGTATGAAGTAGAATTTCCATTCAAAATGTTAAGACTTTATCCGCCTCCATGGACAGCTCGTAGAGGTCATCCATCCATCCGATTGGGCAAGTGCTTGATCCCTCCAGACCGTGGGATTTCGCGCAGACGCCTCAGACATAAAAATCTCCTTCGAACTTGTTGATTTGCCCCATCACATCAAAATTTTTGCTTCCGCTCTTTTCAAAAAGGACGCCTTTCCCGAGCATGAATACACTGATTTCATCACCTTTTTTGACGCCGAGATTTGCCAGCCTCATCGCATTGTAAATGCTTTCGCCGTCCTCAATACTGATAATTATCAGAACCTTCCTCATGGGACCTCCTTGTCAAATAAATGCGTTTCCCTGGAATTTTTAATCCACAGATTTCACTGATTACACAGTACAAACCTAATCCATAGCCATCCGTGTAATCCGTGTAATCCGTGTCCAAAAAAGGAAATTCCTATACTTTCCAGTTAATAAGTATTTAATAGTGTGAAATGCAAATTTCGTCAATTGGATCAAAACATTCATAATTAATGGCATCAGATACACGGCCTTAAGATATGGAGACAATAAGTCCCTGCACAACCGCATAACGCAAACCACTATATGTTGTGGTATATTTTTTCTTGACATACAAGTTGTAGTATTCTATAATTACAAGCCCAAAAAGCTGGTTCTGTCAGTATCAGTTGCTGGTTTCCGGTGATAAAGACATGGCTGTTGATCGAAATCTGAAAAAAAAGAAAAAGCGCGAACAGAAGCAGACAGAGCGGCGCCAAGCAAGGGGCCGCATGTCCCGCCGCGAAAAACTGGAAGAGTATAGCTGGTACGCATCCGAATACTACCATAGTGGAAAATATCGAATCGCCTTTAACTGGGCCATGAAAGGGCTCAAGCTCCACCAGGGCCATAAGGTGAGTTATGGCATTGCACTGAGGTCCGCTGAAGCTTTAAAGGACGATTCGATGACCCTAACCGTGCTCCGGCACGGATGGAAACATGACTTGATTTCCAACAAGCAGCATTTATACGCACTGGGAATTTTGGCTTTTGAACAAGAAGACTACGGTCTGGCCAAGGAATCCCTTGAAACTCTGCTCCAAAACCCGGCATCCCTGTATGGGAGACTCTTAAAAAGGGATCAAAAAGCAGCACAAAGGTATTTGGAGTTTTGCCGAAACAGGGAACGTTTAAAGCTCACGGAACCTAGTGATTCCTCCATAGGATCTTCAGTGGAAAAGAAGGGTGAAGAGGAGGTTCCAGCGGCCGTTGTGGAACGTTCCTTGTCAGAAGAAACGAAAGAGAGAGAAGCAGCCAAAGAACAAGCAGAGGACATTCCTGACCTGGAGATTGTCTATGAAATCGACGAGGAACCGGTTCTTCGTGCCATTAGGGAACATCGAACCAGCGATGCAGCCATGATGGATCTGGCACTTAGTGCCTACAAGCTCTCTTTCCGTGCCTCATACGATCAACTCATTTGCCTGCCTACAACCAATAATGTTCAGTCCCTGTGGTACCAGGAAGAGAGCGCCCGAAAAATCATGAAGACCTTTCGCGGCAGAGCTATTCTGGCAGATGAGGTAGGTCTTGGAAAAACGATCGAGGCCTGCATCGTGCTGAAAGAATATATACTCCGCGGTCTGGTTCGTTCGGCCTTGGTGCTCACGCCCAGTTCTCTGGTCAATCAATGGCAAGAGGAACTTCGTGAGAAATTTGGGCTTTGCTTCGTGACTTCAAATGATCCCGTGTTTCGGGAAGATCCGGACCGATTCTGGAAGGAACCCTTTCTGTTGGTTTCCATTCACTCGGCAAAAGGAAAACGTCATTTTGATGCTGTAACCGCTCGCGCCTATGATATGGTGATCGTGGATGAAGCCCATCACTTGAAAAACCGCTCGACCCTCAACTGGAAGCTGGTAAATGTCATTCAAAAGACCTTCTTGCTCCTTGTCACTGCCACACCCGTACAGAATAAACTTGAGGAACTTTACAATCTGGTCACCCTTTTAAAGCCGGGTCATCTCAAGACGCTGAAGGCATTCAAGGACGAATTTGTGGCCCGGGGCAACCCAACGGACCCGAAAAACAGGGAAAAACTGAGACACCTTCTGAAAGAGGTCATGATCCGAAACACCCGTTCCGTCACGCAGTTACACATCCCGCCCCGCTTTGCTTCTACCATTCGAATTGACCCGTCGCCCGATGAAAAAATTTTTTACCAGGAGATCAGCCGGTTTGTGACGGAGCAGGCCGCTCAGGGTTCTTCGGCCCTTTCCAAAATGGCGCTTCGCAGGCTTCTGGAAGCAGCAGGATCTTCTCATGTTGCATCGCTGAAGATGCTGGAAAAGATAAGCCTCCAGAGCCTGGACGGGACAAGCAAACAGGCAAGAGATTTGTTGGAAATGGGCAGGTCCATTCGGATCGGAGGAAAAATCCGGCGCGTGATCGAGCTTTTGCAGGCCTCACCGGAGCAGAAGATTGTTTTTGTTAATTATCTTGCGACCCTGGAGTATTTCCATCATATTCTGGAAGAATACAAAATGCCTCATGTGGTCTACCGTGGCGGGATGACCACGGTCCAAAAACAGCAAGCCATCCGGACGTTCCAGGAAGGGTGCCCTATCCTTCTATCCACGGAGACCGGAGGAGAAGGGCACAACCTGCAGTTTTGTCATGTAATGATCAATTTTGATCTGCCCTGGAATCCCATGCAAATCGAGCAGCGCATCGGCCGCATCCATCGAATCGGACAAGAGAACGAGGTTCAGATCTACAATTTCTGTTCTGCAGGAAGCCTGGAAGACTATATGCTGGAAATCCTGGACCGAAAAATCAACATGTTCGAGCTGGTGGTGGGAGAGATTGACATGATTCTGGGTCGCATTCAGGGAGAGCGTGAATTCAGTGACCTTGTCTATGAACTCTGGGTAAAGCACCCCGACGAGACGGAAAGACAAAAGGCCTTCAATGCCTTAGGTTCCCGGTTAAAACGGGCCAGGACAGCTCACGAAAAGAGCAAAGAGCTGGATGAAAAGCTCTTCCAGGAAGACTTTGGAGTGTAAGAATGGATTCTGTTCCAGAACTGCTTTCCTTTGCAGCGCACGTATTTGAAAAGCACGGCGGGATGGCTGAACAGGACGACAATCACGTGATGGCCTTGCTGCCACCCGGTCTGGCACGTTCCCTGGATCTTCCGGAGGAAGTTCAATTGGGAGATGGGGCCATGCCCCTCCTTTACGGCAGCCCTGTTCTGGACAGGCTCATCCGTGTGGCTACAGAAGAAATCCCCTTGGTTTTCGGGCGAATCGAGGTGCCATATCTGAAAAAGGCAGGCTTTGAGCAGCTCATCGGGCAAGACATTGTTTTCACAAACGGGCAGGCCAGAGTGACGAGTCGTGCGGAAGCCCGTACTTCTTATATGGTCTTAACCTGCCGGTATGTAGCGCTGAGTGATGAACGGAAAGAAGGGCTGGTTGAAGTAGGAACGCACGAAAGCACCGGTGCAATCATTGAGGATCTGGAGACGTTGTGGCCAAAGTTCAGCTCTGAAATCTATACCCCCGGAAAAGTCCCCCCACATTTTTCCATCCATCTTGAAAAGGCGATTGCTAACGCCATGCAAAAGGCCCGGGTCCTTGCGGAAGAAAAACTGACCGACTTTATCAACAGTATGCGACGGCGACTCCGCCGGGATGTGAAAAATACAAGAGAATATTATGATGCCTTGAGAAAAGA
>WTCF01000141.1 GCA_013138705.1 Deltaproteobacteria bacterium | reverse complement strand
AAATCACCCAATTATCACATTCCCTTATGGCACTCTTTCACAACCTCCTGCAGCTCTTTGTTCAGCTCCGGGGGCAGACCGTTGATTCTTACGTCCAGGAATCCCCGGACTATGGTGGATGTAGCCTCTTCTTCATCAAGACCCCGGGCCATGAGGTATTCGATCTCCTCCTGGGCGATTCGGCCTACAGCTGCTTCGTGGGACATATCCACATCCGCCACATGGGCCTCAAGCTCGGGTATGGCGTGAATCACGCCGTGTTCCGCCAATATCAGGCCCTGGCACTCAAGGTGTGCCTTAATATTAGCGGCAAGGCCGATAAGGTGTCCCCTGGCCACTACCCGGCCACCGAAAGATATGGTCCTGGATATTATCTCGGACCTGCTTCCCGGGGCCTTAAGTATGACCTTGGCGCCAGTGTCTATATCTGAGCCCTCAGGGGCCACGATGACCGAGTTAAAGCGGGCCAGGGCATTTGGACCGGCAAGAGTGGCTGTTGGAAAGGTCTGGACGGACTTTACCCCCTTAAGGGAGATGTAATTAGAGAGAAAGACGCCATCCTCCTCTACCCTGATACCCGTACGGGGCCTCACGTAGACATTTTCACCCCAGTTATGGATCATGGTAAAGGTGAGCTTTGCCCCCTTTTTGACATAAAATTCAGATATTCCAATGTGCAGCCCTGACGTCAGATGGGGATGGGTGGAGCATCCTGTGATGATATGTAGCTCAGAACCCTCTTCGGCTATCACTATGTTGTGAACGCGCTGGGCTACGTTTTCATTCCGGATGTAAAGGCAGGTCTGGAGTGGATAAATTACCTTTTCACCAGGAAGAGCCTGAATGAAATACCCGTTATCGAGTTCCTGATCAGCTTCCCTGGTAAAAGCATCTTTCTCTGCAGGTACCAGTTTCCACCAATAGTCCTTGAGGCCGTCGTATTTCTTGAGCGCCTCTGTGATAGGAAGCATCTCTACGCCCGGTGACTCACAATCACACTTCTGGACACTGCAGTTTGTCTGAATAAAGGTACCTGCCCTGTCCAGACCTGTAAGATCGATTCCGGTCTGTTTGAGTCTTTCAAGTTCCTCTTCTTCAAACTCCCCTATATCTTTTGGTCCCTCTATCTCAGAGGCAGGGGTGAAGGTCTTCAGCAGGTCCTCATCACTTAAGTCCTTTGTATCATAATGGTTTTCTGAATAATTCATATCTTAAAACCTTGTTCGAATAGACGGCATCGGGCGCACTCTTCATAGCCATAATTCTTGATTCTCTCAAATATATCCCGGGGGTTTCCATGGCAGTATATCTGCCCGTTCAACATGACATGTCCCCTGTCGGCATTTACGTAGTTGAGTATAAGTCCGGTGTGGGTAATTATCAGACCGGACTTCTGGCGGTTTTTGCGCAATTCTTTTTGTAACAGCTTGCGGATCATCTGACATATCACATCCAGGTTCTCAATATCTACACCGGATTCCGGCTCATCAAGAAGAGACAGATCGGGACTTTGGGCCAAAAGCTGGAGCAGTTCGGATTTCTTTATCTCACCACCGGAAAAACCGAGATTCACTTGCCTTCCCAGGAAATCCTCAAAATTATAAGCAAGAGCTAACTCGCTCACGGCATCGCTTTCCTTGCTGTATAAGGCCAACAAGTTCTTAAGCTTTACGCCCCTCAGGGTAGGAGGGCGCTGGAAGGACAGCCCGAGGCCGAGTTCGGCCCTTTCGTTAATTGGCAGGTGCGTAATATCCTCTCCCTTGAAGAGTATGCGACCGTGCTTGACCTTGTAACCGGAAAAACCCATCAAGGTCACGAGCAACGTTGTTTTCCCCGAACCGTTTTTACCAAACAGGCAGTGTGTCTCACCCGTTCCTATCCGGAGGTTGATCCCCTTGAGGATCTCCCGGCCCTGTACTTCAACCCAAAGATCTTCTATCTGTAGCATAAAACGCCTGACCTCCTCAGTAATTATTCACTCATTCCCTGTCTGGCAGTCAAGGAATGTAGAACGGTTAAGTCAAAAAAGAGAATGTAAGAGATACGCCCTGGATTTACAAGAAGCTCTATCTGATAATTTCTGATTGACCAGCCAACGGCTGGAAATGTTAAGCTCATTGAAAGCGGGAGGAACTGCAGCTCGATGCGCTACTCAGACCGCCGGGAACCGGCCCTGTTGATGAACCAGAGCTAAAGCTCGACAGCATCTTCTCCACTTCCCCCGATCCGCACTCAGGACAATGAATTTCCTTAATATCCCTGGATGAAAGCACAAGACTTTCAAAAATCTTATTACACTTCTTGCATGTATATTCATAAATTGGCATAAGGAATTTGACCTCCACATTTTTTAAGCCGGCACTGGCAAACAATTCTTATGTAAGTTAATTTGCAAAAGCAGGCTGTCAAGGAAGACTGCTAAGAACTGGATATGTCAACCGCACCCAAAACGGAAGGAACCGCATTTTGACATGGCCGTGAGACCATCAGGTCCCTGGCCTGCTAAACCACACGTAAAACCCGAGGCCATTTCCTGAACCTGTTTTGAACCGCAGCAGGGACACCGGATTTCCTTGATATTCTTGGATGAATGTGCAAATTTCTTGTTACACTTTGGATACTGGATTTCCTTGATATCCCCGGATGAAAATACAAACTTCAAGATGAACTTCCTGTTACACTTCATGCATTTGAATTCGTAAATTGCCATAAAAGAGTTGACCTCTGCGGTTTATGCTCAGTTTTTTCCTGCTCCTTGGCTGTTCAATTTTATTGGCAAACAACTCGAATGTAAGTTAATTTACAAAAGCAGGCTGTCAAGGAAGACTGCCAAAAGAGGGTAATTATTCACTCCTTGCCACGGAGTGTGAACAGTCACGAGAGAGGAGATTAATCTTGGATAATAAGGATCAACTTCGGGAGGTCTTGTCATCTGAAACCATTAAGGCGCGGGTACATGAGTTGGGAGAGCAAATCTCCAAGGATTACCATGGACGTCCCATGGTGCTCATCGGAATTCTTAACGGGGCCTTTATTTTCATGGCGGATCTTATCCGACACATAAAAAACCCCCTGCAGATCGACTTTGTTCGGCTGGCCAGCTATGGCTCACAGGCAGAGTCATCGGGCCGGATAAGTTTTACCAAGGACATAGAGCTTGACATTAAGGACAAGGACGTCCTGGTGGTGGAGGATATAGTAGATACAGGTTACACACTCAAATACCTGAAAGAGGTGCTGAAGCTGCACAATCCGGCTTCTGTCAAAATTTGCTGCCTGATCGACAAAAAGGAACGAAGAGAAGTGCCAATAGAAGTAGATTACGTTGGGTTCGATATCCCTCGTGGGTTCCTGGTGGGTTACGGACTGGATTTTGATGAGAATTACCGCAGCTTACCAGCGGTGTACCACCTTAATCCAGGTTATAAGCCAGAGGGATTCACCCCGTCGGACAGGTAAGTTGTCTATGAGAGGATGGTTCCGGCGTCCACTCAATGGCCGGTTTCGGCGGCAGCGGAGCGGGAACAAAGGCCCGGGCCTTCTCACCCACCGTTGATATGGTCATGTAATGTCCCTGGAGTTCCCGTTTCACTGTTCTGCCGGATCCTAAAATAAAACTCTGTGTTATTTTAGCTTAACGCTATAACTTAAAATAACGAGAGGCAAGGCAAGAGTCAAGCGAGTCCATTACCTCCCCAATTTTCTCAAAAAGTTCCTTTGTTTAGATTGCGCTGTACATATAATATATGTATATTCATAAATATGAACATTGTATGGGAACCGAAAAAGGCGAAAACAAATTATCTGAAACACCAAATTCGGTTTTCAGACGCAGAGCTGGTTCTTTTTGACCCTTTGGCTTTGAGCCGTGAAGATGAGGACACGGAGGGTGAGCGACGATTCGTCTCTATCGGTTCGGATGCATTGGGAAGAACTTTAGTAGTTGTATATACCTACCGTGGCAAAAATATCCGATTGATTTCAGCCCGGAAGGCAACACCAAAGGAAAGGAAGCGATATGAAAAAGGAATATGATTTCACTAAGGCCAAACGTGGCGCAGTAATCCCACAAAAAGGAAAGACCCGCATTACTATTTTCCTTGATAATGATGTACTTGAGGAATTCCGTTCCCACGCTGAGACCGCCGGACATGGCTACCAGACCATGATAAACAACGCTCTGCGGGAATATTTAAACATGAGTCGGGAACCTTTGACGGAAAGCACATTGCGGCGAATAATCCAAGAAGAATTGAGTGCCTCTTATACAGGGTGACTGCGCTGCGCGGCCGCGATCCCCACGCCTGCAGCCTCGGTTCCGGACCAAGCGGCACGGCAAGTAAGATTAAAACAGGACTTCGAAAACATAGGAATGCTCAGGGCTGACACAAAAGCCTGAGCACAGAGATGTATAAAATGGTAACCGTTCACGGGTTCATAGGTTCATGGTTCAAAGGTTAAGAGTTTAACGAAAATGATGGAATCCTTGCCCGAAAGTGCACAACACCAAGTAGTAGAACATCTGCGCGACTATGTCGAAAACCTGCAGGACGAAATTCAGTGGGATGTCACGTTTAAGAAAACACAATCACAACTTGTTGCCGCTGCCCAGCGTGCCAGACAGGAAATTGCCGAAGGACATGTTCCGATACTGGCAGGGTCCAATTGATAATTCCTTCAAGTTAACTATCGTGCCTTCAGTTTTTCCTACAAGCCCAACAGTGATTCTACGACCGACTTAGCCGTAAATATGCACATATATAACGGTTACTGGAAGTGAAAACAACATGTTCTTAAGGACCATGAGTGGTTTTGTTTTGACTCAGGGCAGTGAGACAAGATGATAATGAATGGATATATGGCTATTAAACACCGAAACAGAGGAATAGCATGACTGCACCTCCTGTTGCTTTGTTCAATCCGAATCCGAAATGGCCGGGCGGATATGTTCAAGGCCTCAGGGATCAGGGGATATCGAATGTGGGGGGACATCCAATTTATACAACATATTTCACTGGCAGGATCTTTCCATGGCTTCCGTGTCCAATCTCCCGTTTTATAAAAATTGAATGTAGCTCAATTCCACGTGCCATAACGTCATGTAGGACACCAGACGCATCGAGCCTAACTTGTCTCTGCATGAGGACAATGTGCCTTCATAATTAATCGGCAATGTTATTTCTTTTCGCAAATTCAAACTGTTATGACGGGGCATTTTGCCACCCGCTCGCAGTGCTCGCTCGACACACACAGACGAACACAGACTCGCTTCATCTGTCATGTGGGGGAATGGTAGTGAGATTTTTACGGTAAAAGCCTGTGTATCATATGGGAGCATGTTGGATTGCAACCTTTCTGAGGGGAGAAACAGGTTTATGCTTGCGCAGGCTATGCCATAGATCCCAGTCTCTTTGCAAATTGAGCCAAAATTCAGGGCCTGTTCCCAGGGCCTCTCCAATTGCAAGGGCAGATGAAGCACTAATGCCCCGTCGTCCATTAATAATTTCATTGAGTCTGGCATAAGGCCAACCGAGGTGACTGGCTAATTCTGTTTGAGTTATTCCTAAAGGTTCCAGGAATTCCTTTAATAGCATTTCTCCTGGGTGGGTTGGGGTTCTATTTTTTAGACATTGACACCATCATTATTTCAAGATACATTTATTAAATATGCGATACAGGGAGGTGAACCTATGCCTTTAAGCTTAAGAATACCATCGAAAAAGGAAGAGATGATTAAAAACGCTGCAGTGAAAGCAAGAAAAACGAAATCGGCGTTTATTCTTGAGGCTGTGGATGAAAAGCTGGGTTTGGTGAAGAATCGTGAAAAGGTGATCCGCGGACTCGCAGGCTGGCTCTCTCATGCTGAAGCAGAGGAATTGAGAAAAGCTACCGAAGTCTTCAACCAGGTTATTGAGGGGGACTGGGATTGAAGCTTGTACTGGATACCAATATCTACAGCGACTATGCAGAGGGTCTGCCTGAAACAGTAAATTTTATGGCTATCCATGGCGAACAGATATATCTACCTTCTGTGGTTCTCGGAGAACTCAATTTTGGGTTTATGAAAGGGAGTCGGCAGCAATTTAACGAAAAAAAATTGTATGAGTTTATCAATCGCTTAAGAGTTGAAATTATTAATGTAGATGCAGATGTTGCCAGAAAATACGCCGTTATATTTTTGTCATTACAAAGAAAGGGAGCAAAAATACCGATTAATGATGTATGGATTGCGGCATCCTGTATGAAAGCCGGGGGGACGCTACTGACAAGGGATAAGCATTTCGAGGTGGTGGAACAGATAGAGACTGTCATGCTGGCCTAACTTGTCTCCGCATGAGGACAATGTGCCTTCATAATTAATCGGCAATGTTACTTCTTTTCGCAAATTCAAACTGTAAGCAGGCGCCACCTATCTACCTCGGGAAATATCCTTTAAGTATCCATCGAAAGACACTGGATTTCCACAAAAAACTTTAAATTCAACTGGATACGCAAATATTGCGCGCGGATGCCGTCGTTTGTCTGCTAATTGCTCCTTTTGGACGGTACCATCTATTAAATTCTCTTTATCCATAAACATAATATCGGTTTTTAAAAGAAAATTTTGAGTAAAAAATGGGGACGAAAAGTGCATAAAACAAATATTTTTTTACGCACACCACCAATATTCGACTCTAATATCAAATAGCTAAGCCTGCCAGATGCCGTTTAGTGCTGACGAGAAACATGCTCACAACGCCCAGCCTTGTGCAACACAAAACGGCCGGGTTCCAGATTTTGCAAAACCCGGCCTTAATACGACGATGAGTCCTTGCGTGTTGTAGCATGGGGTTTAGCGTATGTTGCCTTGGCGGTTTCCCTTGCGCCCCTTATGGAAAGGCCCTCCAAACTGAAGCTGCATTAGATCCATTTTTCTCTTCTGTTCCGGCGTGAGTATCGACCGAAGATAGATCACTGATTTAATCCGGGCAGCGGTCATCTTGCCTCTCAGTTCACCAATCTGACTTGCTAATATCTCTACCCTGGATAGATCTGCTTCGTCCTTACTGGCCTCGCTCCTGAGATCAACCCGGAGGGTTTCTAGTTCCGCCCGCAATTTGATCATCTGTTTCTGTTTTTTTATTCGTTCTTCTTTCAGTTTTTTGACCTGATCTGTAGTCAGATCGAGATTGGCCATTATTTGAGGGCCGGCCTTAATTACTTCAGGACCGCCTTGGCCATCGGGTCCAAACGCATCTGCATTCCCGGCTGAGAACACAAGCCCCATGACAAGCAACATCACGATTACGGTCTTTGCATTTTTTCTCATTTTTGATCTCTCCTTTTTTGTGTCTATTTTCTTGAGGTATATCTAAATCAATAGCTTGGCTACTTCGGACGGTATTCCAAACTCCTCGTAGTCAGAGGCATCGTCTTCTGAATAGACCACTGTGCTCCCAAAACCAAGGAGTTCGAGGTTCTCGGCATAGCCTGCCAGGACCTCCCGTTCAGTCATATGGATACGAGGGCCAAAAATCGCAGGCATATATAGGACCAGCATGATCACGACTGCTCCAACCAAGGCGGGCGCGATCCACCACCAGTACCTTGGAGCTGAAGGCTCGGGTTCCCTGGCGACGCGACGCAGGATACGCTGTACCAGGTCTTGAGGAGGATCGATGTCAGTGCCTTCACTTAAGGCCGTCATGGATCGGGTAAACTCCTCAGCAACCTGACGGCAGGCGGCACACTTCACCAGATGGGCATCGAGCGCCTCTTTCTTTCCAGGGGACAAAATGCCCAACTCCTGTTCGGCAAGACATTTTTCGACTTTACGGCATCTCATGCTTACTCACCTCCCAATGCCTGGTAGGCCCTATGAAAGGCCTTTAGACCTCTACTCATACGGGATTTCACTGTTCCTAGTGATATGCCTTGGATCTGAGCCATTTCCTGCAGGTTCAAATCCAACTCAAAGCGTAAGGCCAGGCCTTCCCTGTATTTGGGTTTCACCTTTTGAAGTGCCTGCTGTACACGCAAATTCCGTTCGCGCTTAAGCATCTCCGGTTCTGCCTGCGGTTCAATCGCAAGTTCCGGCGGCTCGTCGCCAGTCGGGATCTCACGTCGGCGGCGTAATTGATCACGGCCCAGGTTTGTAGCTACCCTAAAGAACCAGTTTTCAAAGGGCCGCTTAGGATCGTAACGCCCTCTTTGTTCAAATATCCGGAGAAAAGCATCTTGCGCAAAGTCGGCCGCTTCATCGGTCTGACCAAACAACCGTAGGCCCAGCCGGAATATTTTTTCCTGATAGTGCTCTATGATCATTCGGAAGGCCTCAATGTCACCTGCCTGGAACCGGACAAGTGTCTCAGGACCGATAGAGGACATATTTTTCTCCTTTCTGTATATATACGCATGGATGAGGGAAAAGGTTCCAACTTTTTTTTGGGATCTTGTGTCTATGCAAGATGAAACGCGCGCTTACGAAGATATCTGCTTAACCAGAGTTGCCAACACCGACAGTCTTGCTAATATTCCGTAACTGATCACGTAGCAACCGGAAAGGCCGACAAAGTGAAAGATAAAATGAACTACCCAGGTTCAAAGTTCCACCGTGAACCTGACAACCTGAGTAGTTACGGATATAACAGCCAGGCCGGCCGGGTCTTCTCAAAGTCTTTTAAGTCCCTGGCCCAGATAGACTGGATATCCATTGGATCTGTTCCGGCATTCACGGCCTCTCTCACCCTCTTGTCTCCAATAATCAGATCCGCTGGAAGGCGCTTGAACTCGTATTCATAGGGAGGGTCTTTCCATGCAAAGTCTTTTGGATGCATCCTTTTGACTGCGGTTAAAATGGCAAGGGTCGTAATATATGGCCGGTATTCAAGTCTATGCGTTACGTGGATCTGAAAGCCTATGCACTGTTTTCCCGACCACTTGTGGAAAGTCGGTTCAAAAGACTGTTCTCTCAGGACAAAACCCGGCAGTTTCCACATTTCCGCCTCTTTTCTCAGGGCGCCACTGTCAAGAAAAGGAGCGCCGAATATCTCAAAGGGCCTGGTAGTACCCCTTCCCTCTGAGATATTTGTGCCTTCCCAGACGACCTGCCCCGGATATACCCCGGCTGTATCAAGGGTAGGCATATTTGGAGAAGGCCATATCCATGGGAGACCTGTTGCAGCAAAGTCCATCTCTCGCCTCCAGCCTTGCATCTTCACAACATGGAACTCAAGATCCAGACCTTGCTCTTCCATGAAAAACCTGGCTATTTCTCCAATAGTCATGCCATGACGCATTGGAAGGGGGGCGAGCCCCACAAAGGATTGACAGTCCCGAGCCAGAAGATTGCCCTCTATCGACTCACCTCCCAGAGGATTGGGGCGATCCAGCACAGTTATACCCACACCTGCTTTGGCGCAGGCCTTCATGGCCAGGTAGAGAGTCCAGATGAATGTGTATACGCGGCAGCCTATGTCCTGAAGATCCACGATAAGGAGGTCTATCTCTGACAATTGCCCGGGAGAAGGCTCTCTGTCTTTTCCATAGAGACTGAAGACCAGGATATTAAGGGCCGGGTCATATGCATCAGGAGACTCCTTCATGTTGTCTTGCTTTTCAGCATAAAGGCCGTGCTGAGGGCTAAAAAGGTACTTCAGATGGCCTGGCAATATGGTGAATATCAGGTCCTTGGAGTGTCTTAAGCGTGGGTCAACCGAGGCCTGGTTGCAAAGGAGCCCCAACCTTCTCCCCCTGACCCATGACGGCGTATTTTCCAGAAAGGTCTCAAGACCTGTACGTACATTCATTCACAAACCACTAAATATTCAGCCACGGACCCACATCCTTTAATCTCTTGTAGACGTTCAGGGAACGTTGAAATTAGAAATTAGAAATTAGAAATTTGGCCATCATGCTAACGTTGATGAACATATTCAATTTTGGGCCGAGTTTTTCAACTATTGCTTTGTATTCTGTCGCGTTTGACTCAGATAAAACTTCTGCCAGTTTATAAACATCCAACTCGTAGACTCATTTCATTTCCCCCCAAATTTCCAATTTCCAATTTCAAGCCGTTCATCTCTCCCAAATTTCTACTTTCCAATTTCAAGTTTCAAGCCGTTAACGGCTACATAAGAAGCAGGTACCCGTTCCAAATGGTGGCAATGAAGGCTTTTCATGAGGGACCAGACCTCTTCAAGCACCGCATCTGTCATAGTCAGTCTATGGAAGTTGTCAAGAGGTCCTTTCTGAATATATCTTAAGGACTTAAGTGTTCCCAAGCTTATTTTATGGATTTTTTCCCCTGACTTCCGGCATCCGCTGCATATAAATCCTCCCGCATGAAGTTTGAAGACTACGTGATCGCCCGTCGGCGGCTTTTTACAGAGGAGGCATTGATCAAAATCAGGGGCATAACCTGCCAGGGTCAGAAGCAGGGTCTTGAAAAAGAGGGTGGTCTTTCTAGGGTGGAAACCATCATTAAGAGAGTTAAGATACCATCGAAGGAGTTTGAAAAGATTTTTTTGGGGATCATCTTCCTTTGTCCAGAGATTTACCAGTTCGCAACATAAACTGGCCATGATATAGCATTCGACTTTATGTCTCAGATGTGGAAAATTATCCAGGATTTCAGTAGAGTCGATCCTGTTCAAACCTGTGGTGCGTGGCAGGACTAGAGACAGGTTGAGCATGGTGAAAGGTTCAAGTGCATTTACAAAGCGGCGTCGGCTCCTTTTTGCCCCCTTGGCAATGCCCCGCATTTTTCCTCTGGCCATTGTGTAAAAGGTGATAAGCCGGTCGGATTCTCCCATGTCCTGGCCTGAAATTACGAATGCAGGACTTTTGAAGATATCGGGCATGTTATTCCGTTATGATTTCGTTGAAAAAACCCAAGACGCACAATAAATTTTGAATTTTGAATTTTGAATGCTGAATTGTGGAAGAACATTTAAAAAACATATACCTTAATTCAACATTTAGCATTCAAAATTCAACATTATCTATAATAGGTTTTTCTTTCGATGAAGTGATCTCGGGAGGCGTGAGGTTTTGATCTGTTTCGTGTTTTTCATCCGAGGGCCAGAAGAACCAAATTGCCAGTATAAGCAATAAAAGGATGAGAAAAAGCGCTGCTGCGGCACTGATTAAGTCTCGATTGAACAGAGAGACTTTATTTACATAATTAAATAACGGCTTATATGCCGGCTCAGTTGGCTCGTCAGGACTTTCATCAGCAGCACGGATCTCCTGGTAACGAAGGATGACGTCTTCCGGAACAAGACCTATGAATTCAGCATAGCTCTTTATGAAGCCTTTAACAAAGACCTCGGCAGGCAGCTTGTCCCAGCGGCCGGCCTCCATAGCCCTTAACCTGTAGATCGCAATCTTGGTGCCTTCCGCAACTTCCTCCAGGGAAATCCGGCGTAGTTCCCGTTCCCGCTTGAGGTATTCCCCTAAAGATTCTTTAAACATATCTTTTTTTCAGAATATTACAGAAAAAATCAAAGAAGTATCTGAATAGTTGACTTTGAATGTAGTTCCCTGAGCCACTCTTCAAACCGGGCATTTATTTGCTTGCGGTAGAGTTCTTTTCTGACTTCCTTTATTTGAGCCGAATCGAGATCAGTCTGTCCGCTTTGTACTATTTCCTTTAACCTGAAGATTTGCCAACCCACCTGAGTATCAACTATGTCACTAAAATCGCCTGGTTTAAGGTTGACTACAGCCTGTTTGACAAAGGGTGCCATCTCTTTCAAGGTAAAAGCGCCCAGGTATCCACCGTCTTGGCCTGACGGGAGATCGGAATAGCGCCTTGCCACTTCTTCAAAAACTTTTTCTTCCCTTAGTGCATTGTAGGCCTCTTCGATCCGTCTCCTGGCCTCCTTTCTGGATTCAGGATTACCCTCTTCAAATTTTGCACATATGTGTTGCATTATATAAAGTGGGTCATCGGAGCTGTTTTTAAAAGGATATTCTTTTAGATGTTCATTAACCTGTTCATCGGTTATTACTATCTTTGCGCGCACCTGTGCATTTATAAGCTCTGCCCTCTCAATTTGTTGCTTTAGCTCCTTTTTGTATTCTTCGAGTGTATGGCCTTCGGATGCAAGTTTTTCTGAAAGCTGATCTCTGGTTATATGATTGTCTT
>WTCF01000071.1 GCA_013138705.1 Deltaproteobacteria bacterium | reverse complement strand
AGCGAGCGGGTGGCGAATATTCATGCTCTTGCGGACTCGAAATTGGCAATATTGTAACCGTTCACTGCCAGACGGGAAAGTAGACAATTACTTATGAGCTCACTCAGGCAATCTTACTACAATCTGTTTTCAAAAATCTACGACCGTATTATTGAACTCCACTCCCACGACCTCCAGGGTCGTCTTCGTGGTGCTCTGGCCGACAGGACAGGACTCAAGACAGGGGATGTGGCTGTAGACCTTTGTACAGGGACCGGATCTGTTCCGCCTTTCCTGGCTGAGAAGGTGGGCAGCGATGGCCTGGTGATTGGGCTTGACTTCTCAAGCGGAATGCTCCAGAAAGCTGCTAAAAAAATACGAGAGCGAGACATAAAAAACATAGTTCTGATACAGGCCGAGGCCCAGCACCTCCCCTTCAAGGATAGGACTATTTCCGCTGTAACCTGCTCCCACGCATTTTATGAATTAAAAGGGGATGTAAGAGAAAAGACCATTATGGAGGTCAAAAGGGTCTGCCGGACCGGGGGCAGGTTCTGCATGATGGAACACGAGGTACCCAGGAAAAAATTTATTAAATTCCTTTTTTATATCAGGATGGTGGTAGCAGGAAATTTGGGATCTAAGTCCCTTCTTAGACAGGAAGCAAGTTTTTTTAAGAGCCATTTCTCTGAGGTGAAAAAAGAGATTTTGCCAGGAGGAAACACAAAGGTCATTTCAGGAGTGATAAGGTGAGTCCGGCAATCCGCGCAAGGCTCAGGTCCAGTTTCCCGGTGTTAAGTATTCCCTGGGACCAGGCTTTGTCTAAGGCGTCTAATGCTTCCCTCACCCTTTGGGCACTGTGGCAAATTAGCAGGAGGTCATGCCCTGCCAGAATCGCCTTTACCGCTGCTTCACCCAAGGAGCCGTGCCCGGTAATTCCCCCCATCTCAAGGTCATCGGTCAGCAATAGACTTTGAAAGCCCATCTCACGGCGAAGGAGTTCATTTACTATGATCTTTGAAAAGGTGGCGGGCTTGTCATCCCGGTCAAGCGCGGGAAATACCACGTGAGAGGTCATTACGGCCTTGACACCTGCCTTCACACTTTCGCGAAATGGGGACATTTCATGCATCAATGTTTCCTTTGAGGCCGTGACCACCGGTCGCTGAAAATGGGGATCTTTTTCCACACGACCTATGCCGGGAAAGTGCTTGGCAGTGGCCCCTACTCCATTGGCCTGTAGTGTCCGGATATATTTTTTCCCAAGGATTGACACTTTTTGGGGATCAGGTCCATAGGAACGCCCTTTCAGGACACCTTCCGTCCCGGTTGGAGCCAGATCAAGGACCGGGGCCAGATTGAGCCTTATTCCAAGAGAGTTAAGGATCTTTGCAGCGGTCTCTGCCTGGGCGCTTGCCTGGGTCTCTGAATTTTTGGATAAAACCACTTCCTCGTTTGAAGAAATTTCTGGCCAAAAAGGAGGGCCAATTCTCTGGACAGGTCCTCCTTCCTGGTCAACAGCTATCAGGGGCGAAGGAAGTCCGGCATCAGCACAGGCCTCATTAAGGTCATCGCAGAGTCTCTTTGTCTGGTCAGGGCCTCCCTTTACGTTCCTTGCAAAGAGGATGAAGTTTCCTACTCCATATTCTTTTATAAGTGAAAGGCTTTCCGTGTCCAAATCTGTACCCGGTATGCCTATCATAAGCAATTGGCCCAAAGGAGCTTTTTTATTCCTCATCGTTTAGGTACCTATGGCCGATCAGTTAAAATGAACTACCCCATGGCAAGCCATGGGGTATCAAAATGAGCATTTTATCTTTTCTATCGCAGCAAGCTGCGGGGAATTAAACCTTATAGATTTCGTATCATCCTTCATAATGATTAGAGTAATCCGTGTAATCTGCGAAATCTGTGGATTGAATCATAGCAGACTTTGGTTTATGGTTCCTTGTTTATATTTTACTGACTTATCTGCTTTCTCTAGCTAATATTTCGTGATTACACAATACAGAAATGACAACTACAGAGGCCATATTTCTTGGGATCCTTCAGGGCGTTACTGAGTTTTTGCCAGTGTCCAGCTCCGGCCATCTTGTTTTGGCGGAGTATTTTCTGGGCCTCAAGGATACCCCCATTGCATTTGATGTTACTCTTCATCTGGGCACCTTGATCTCTGTCTTTTTATATTTTTGGCAGGACTGGGCAGGCATGGCAAAATCTCTGGTCCCGGGAAAGACATCAAGAAAAGGAGACAAACGGCTTCTTTTTCTCGTCCTGATAGGCACTGTGCCTGGGGCCTTTCTAGGTTATTTCCTGGAGGGGGTTGCCTCCACTGTATTTCGTTCCCCGTGGGTAGTGGTGGCGACCCTTTCCGGGGTTGCCTTGTTCCTGTGGTTAGCAGAACGCCTGGCATCTCATAAGCGCGGTTTTAAAAATTTCGGATGGAAAGATGCCGTTTGCGTTGGAACAGCACAGGCCCTTGCCATTGTGCCTGGTGTCTCCAGGAGTGGGATAACCATGACAATAGCCCTTTTCCTGGGTTTTGAAAGGATGGCCGCGGCCCGCTTCTCGTTCCTGCTTTCCGCTCCGATAATTGCAGGAGCAGGGTTATACGAGGGCCTTAAGCTTTGGCAGGATGGTTTTGGGACCCTGGGCATGGACTTTCTATGGGGCTTTATTGCTGCAGGCATTTCCGGATACTTAGTAATAGCCTTTTTGATGCGCTATCTAGCAAGACACACATTTTATCCCTTTGTATATTACCGTTTGATACTGGCTCTTATAGTGGCTGTGGCCCTTAAAATGGGAGGACTATAGACCCATGATCAGATTTATTTCAATATGTATCCTGTTCTATGCTTTTGCTACTGTTTTTCTAAATCCTTTACCTTGCATGGGACTTACGACAGATGAACAACATACTGTAAAGCTCTGCAAGAAGCTCTCAAAAGGAGTTGTAAACGTAACCAGCACAGCAGTTGCGCCCGGCTCTTATCTGGATCCGGTGCCCCACAAAGGCTCAGGCTCCGGATTTATCCTGGACTACCTTGGGCACGTCTTAACAAATTATCACGTTGTCAGTGACGTGCACTCCATTGAGGTTGTTTTGTCTAACGGCTGTAAGTGGCCTGCCAGGTTAGTGGGAACTGATAGCGAAACCGATCTTGCAATACTTGAGTTGCGAGCGCCTCAAAAAGAACTTGAATCTCTTGCCCCAATGCAACTTGCAGCCACAAAACCCGGCATAGGCCAGAAGGTCTTTGCGCTGGGCAATCCTTTTGGAACAGGGTACACAGTGTCACAGGGCGTGATCAGCTCCCTCGGACGCAGTATTTCCAGACCTGGCGGACGTGTAGTCCACGAAGTAATCCAGACTGACATATCCATAAATCCAGGCACTTCCGGTGGGCCACTCGTTGACTCATCAGGCAGGGTAATCGGTATAAATACTTTGATATTCAGCCCCTCAAAACATATACCCGGAGTGGGCTTTGCTATTTCCTTTGAGACCATTGAATGGGTGGCCTCACAGCTCATTTCCAAGGGCTGCGTGGCACGTGCCTGGCTGGGGGCGAACCTGCAGAATGTCACCCCGGCCCTGGCCAAACTTCTTAATTTCCCGGTTGAAAAAGGGGCTATTGTAATAAATGTAACCCATGGAGGTCCGGCTGCCGAGGCAGGGATAAAAGGGAGTGAGAAGGACCTCCGTCTTGGGAATCGTCTTTACCCTGTAGGAGGAGACATTATTGTTGCAATTGATGGCGAAGAGGTAAAATCAGACACCGCGGCAATTCGGATACTGCTGACCAAAGAGCCTGAAGAGGAAGTTCTGGTCTCGATTTACCGTGGAGATCGTTTAAAACGTCTCAAGGTCCGCTTAGGGAAGAAGCCCTCAAAACTTCAGCGCTAGGGTCCGGCTTTTCTTGCGGGAAATGCCTTTTTGCATTCGGCCAGAATTCAAACAGTTCGCGCTCAGGCAGTCCCAGGTCTTCTTTGCAGCCAATCATCAGTGCGCCGCCAGGGCGCAGGGCCAGCCACAGGCGTTGGGCTGCAGCGTGGCGCCGGGTTTCCTGGTAGTACGTAAACAGCAGGTACCAGGCAAATAACGCTTTTGAAAAGACGCAAAACGGGGGCCTTTGGGCCCCCGTTTTTTAGTTGTGTGTGATTAGTTGTATGTGACCAGCGGATTAGAAGCGGTAAGTCAGAAAAGTTGACCAGCTCCATGCTTTACCGTCAAGGTCGCCGTACACGTATTCTTCGTGGTCGCTGTACTCAGAATACAACCAGTTGACCGTAAGTCCGAGCTGATCGGTAAAACTATAGTTTCCCGCAAGCTCAAACTCCCACATGATATATTCCAGGTCTGAGTAGTCATCAGAACCATTGATATA
>WTCF01000029.1 GCA_013138705.1 Deltaproteobacteria bacterium | reverse complement strand
GTAAGCGTTCACAGGGCACCGCATCTGCTTTGTTGTCGGGCACTTGAAGTACAGGGAGTACGTCTGCGTACCCTCCGCCTCGCATCTGCAGCACCCTGTAAACGCTTACAGTTCGGTGAGTTGCGGTAAAACGGGCGTTGTAACCCCGTGAACGGTTATCTTTCATCTTCCTACCTTCCTGGAGGAAAGCACGAAGCCGCATCCCTGAGCCTTCCTGCCAGCTTGTAGTCAACATACTGTCTCAGTCTGGGAATCATGTCATCCAGATACAGGCCTATCTCCTTTTCCGTGGCAGTGGTCAAGGTCTGGCAAAAAAGGCATTTTCGCTCTCCTCCCCCAGTTGATGGGAGGCCGAATTCCTCAAGGAGGTGCCGGGTAACCCTCTCATCATCAAAATCCTCATATACCGGAAACCTGGTCCTTATTCCAAAGTCGTCGGACAACCCTGATATCCTGTCCATAAAGGTCCTGGTTTGTTCCGGGAAATATCCTTGCTTCCCGGCATATCCCACAAGCAGCGTTGGAACCAGCCTCTCAACGCAGTAAATTACGGCCTTCACATGCATGGCCAGCTTACATGCTACACACACCAGATTCTTGCCTCCATAACGGGGCATTAGTTCTTCGTACCGGTCGAGCCACAGGCCCTGAAACAGCCTGCCCATGTCCAGCTCTATATATGTTGCCTGTGGGATTTGCTCCGAGTCGGGCATTTGGGCCTTGAGGATCCTCTTACTTACACAAAAGCGTCCCTTCGGAAAGGAGGGAAAGCGTCCCATACCGTTCAACATGTGGAGGAGATGAATCCTTCTGGGTCTCGGGATCTCGGGATGGGCCCCAACTGCTGCCAATGCATACAGTGACAGGGAATCACTCCCACCTGAAAACAGAATCGCTAATTCTTGTTTTTCCATTTGCCGGCCTGTCCCACCTTGTACCTCAAAAATACCTCTCCGGTCGCTGTTGTATGACACTCCAGCAGCTTGAGGGAAAGAAATGGCTCCCCAAGGTGTCTTGGACCATCTGCAAGAGAGGCTGCACCTTCCACTCCGGACAGCTTTGGGGCAATGGTAAGATATATCTCATCAACCACTCCTTCTGAAAGGGCAGCATAGTTAAGCATTGCCCCTCCCTCGATCAGGACAGTTCTTGCGCCCATACGACCGAGATCTGAAATGGCAGCACCTACTGAAAGTCCATGGATTCCTTCAGGAAGTGATACCACGCGGGCCCTATGGCCGAGGGCTTTACCTAAAGAAGGGACATGGTCCCTGCTGGTAAAAACCACTGGAGGAGGGCTTAGCTGGAATAGCCTCCGGCCTTTCACAGGTATCTTTCCGGACATGGTTATTATAGCCCTGATCCGATTCTTTGGGATAATACCACCGGTCCCCCGCATCTCGGGATCGCCTTCCCTCAGGGTCCCTGCCCCCAGAAGACTTGCGTCAGTCATCATCCTCATGTCTTCAAGGTGTCTGCGGTCCTTTGGACTCCCTATTTTACCAGGGGTTATCCTGCCGCAAGCAGTGGTTATGCAGACGAGGAATACCTTCAATGGTCAGTCTCATCTCCAAGCATTCTCAACGCCAAAGCAGATAATTCCCTGGATGACTCATCGTCATCCTCCATATATGGCCGGATGTACTTAGCTGCATCCAGTTCTATCAACATCTCGGGATATACCTGGGCCAGACGCCCTATGCCCCACAATGCCCCTCTCCTGAGTGGTCCGTATTCCAGGAAATTCCCGTCTTCCCTGATATAGGAAAGCAGAATGCGGACATATTCTTCGGCAAGGCGTGGATGGCAGGCCATGGCCTCTGCCATTGCCTCAGGGGCTCCCCATCCTATGCCGCCTGACTCGTCATTCAGAGTCCACATAAGACGGCGCATAACAACCCTTGCCTCCTCCTGATCTTCATTGGCCAGATCCGCCACTAGCTGCCCAAAGGCACTAATTGCCTTCGACCTGAGTTCGGGGTCACTATCGTAAAATACTGAAATGAGCGGGTTGATGGCCTTGCGTGGAGGAATCTTTCTAAGCTCACTGAGGACCTGTTCAAGGTCTCCTGAGCCCAGGAGTTCATGGACCCTGCGGCGAAGGATCCGAGGACTCTCCTTTTCCATTGCCACCTTTTACCCCTTCCACAGGGCATGAATGTTACAGTATGCCCTGGCAGTAACCTTGTCGGCCTCAATGCAGAAAACGGCATCCGGGGCATCCCCGGGATTCAAGAACTGCCTGTAGGCCCTGCCATCGGCAATCAACTCAATCCACTCGATATAGTGTTTCTCCTCCATTGGGTGAGCCACACTCCCCACTTTTACCTTGAAACCACCATCCACCTTCTCTACTACAGGTATGTGCTTCTCTTTTGCTGCATCAACGGTGTTCTCCACCATGAGTTTCATGGGTTGGCCGCAGCAGACCAGCTCTCCCACACCTGCGTGAACCATCTCGACCATATTGCCGCAGACCTCACACTTGTAAACCTCTAACCTTTTTGTCATTTTATAATCCTCCTATGAGTCTTCAAAAAATGGTCACTGTTGCGGGATCACTGATCCATCTACCGTGAAGATTACAGTTCTCTATTGCTTCAATAGTGGAAGTCTTGTTTAACCTGATTTTGAATGAGGCCTCCGGAGCAGATACACCTCCAAGCTTAAAATTCGTTCCGGCAATCTCAACTCCATCCACCAGGATCGTTATTTCATCTATCCAGTGTTCCGGCGTAGACGGATGGACAGTCATGAAGCCCACTCTGACTTTGATTTCAAACCACTCATCTTTTGCCACCTTGCTAGGCGCATCGATGGCTGGCACGTGTTTTTTCTCCAAGACCGTGGGGTCCTCCGGATTCTCAAGTCTCAGGAGACCTTTCTTGCCGGTACCGGAATAATTACCATCTGTAGCCAGGGCCTCACCAGAGGCCAGCAAAGCCGTGCTAAGAATGGCGCCTTTTAAAAACTCTCGTCTCTTCATGACACTTACTCTCCTTAATTTTTCACCAGAATCAGAAGTGGTATCATTTGACTTCCAATGTCAACGTTGTGGTATTAACCAAAATCGGGGAATACTCACCTGCGGGCAGCTCAAGAAACTCGCCCACAGAGCTTGGTACCTGGCTGTAAAAGAGACTCGCTTTAATGGTTACCGCCCCTGGGGCAATGTTTTCCGGAATAGCCCATGTGTAGTTCTCGATCTTGGTTTCCATAGGACCAATCCGGTAATCAACCAAAGTGTTAGCCGCGGTGTACCACTGGCAGATGGTCATACGTTCCTGAGGATCAAAGAATGGTCGACGGAAGATCCGGGCGCCGTCAGGGCAATTGCCGTCCCGTTTTACCCCTTTAAAGCCCTTGATTTCCATGATCTCCCCCATGGCTTGATATGCCATGGCCCCGGAGTCGGCAATGGTATACTCTTCCCCTTCAAAGCCCTTGCGATTTACCGGGATCTGATAGCCCCTGCCAGTGGCGTCAATGGCCTGCACTTCCAACCAGAGCATACGTTCTTCAGTAGAACCTGAAGGGATATGATGCCCTGCCTTGCCATTAAAGAGCTCTGCCCGCAATTTCAGTGTGGAACCAGGGGAGATATCTGTCTTTTTCGTGTAAAGGGCCAGGTCAACAGCACCGGCAAGCTTGCTGGAGAAGTGGGAACCGTGAAAGCTGTGATGGGCGAGATCGGCCCTTTTCTTCCCACCAAAGGCGGCCTTGCCCGGTGCGTGATACATATGGCAATCCTGACACCGTGTCCCCTTATTGGCATAAGGTCCTGCCTTCCATTCACGATAGGTTTCCTTTACCCAAGCCCCATAAGGACTCTGCTCATCATGGCACGTGGCACAGAGTTCCGAACTCCTGGTAAACTCCGAGTATTTCACCCCATGGCTAGGAGACTTTGCATCTGCCCTTGGTCCCTGTTTCACCTTGTCGGGCTCAATGGTGAAGCTAAAATTAAAGGGTTCTTTTTCAGTTGATCCGGTTATGTTGTGACAGATCTCACAGCTCACGCCTTCATTGGCCCTGGTCCCGGCTTCAGCAGGCTTTGGTGGAATGTCTCCGCTCAAAAAGGCAAGAGGACCATGGCAGGCAATGCATCCGCCCTTGACCCCGGAGACCTTCTCAAGTTTCAGGGCGTGGGGAAGGGCCAGCTTGAAGTATTCAACCTGATCCCATTCATGTGTAAAACTCTGTGACATCAGGCACTGCTGCCACTCCTGATAGATCTCGCTGTGACAGGCACCACACCTCTTGGGTTGCTTAAAAT
>WTCF01000075.1 GCA_013138705.1 Deltaproteobacteria bacterium | reverse complement strand
TTATGGCCAGCTCCTTTCTGAAGATAAACTTCAAGCTAATCAGGGTGACAAACCATGCAACTACTACTATCGGGGCAATATGGAATATAAAGTCGTTGAACGTGAAAGGTGCGGCGCTGCCGATCATGATGTTCGGCGGGTCACCGACCAGGGTGGCAACACCGCCCGTGTCCGACAGCAATGCCTCTGCCATCAGGGTGGGGGCAGCGCTGACCTCTAAAATTCTTGCAATGATAATGGTTACCGGGGCTATGAGAACGACAGTGGTTACATTATCAAGAATCAGGGATACCAGAGTGGTAATCGTCCCCAGCACCACGACCAGTTTCCATGGATCACCCTTGGTTTTTTTGGCTGAGACGATCGCCAGGTACTGGAAGGCACCCGTGGTTTCCAGGATCGCCACTATGGTCATCATGCCCAGGAGCAATCCTATTGTGTTGAAATCAATGCAGCGCAGGGCTTCACCAGGGCTGTAAAAGTGTAAAAAAATCCCCAGGGTCACCATTACTACGGCGCCGAACATGGCGATGACCGTCCTGTGCACCTTCTCTGTAAGGATCAGTGCAAAAGTCACTACAAAAATAATGGCTGATAGTATAAATGTAATTGAAGTTGGTGATATTGCCTCTGCGGCACCATGTCCCGTCATTACCCGATATCTCCTCTGAATAACTTTTTGATTACAGGGTTTACTTCAAAGACCAAAAGGTCTCTAATAACTCACCTTTTAAATATAAAAAAATGAGATAAAAGTCACCTGAACAGCTTTGACTGAATGGGAATTCAAAATCTTTTGGTCTCTTGGAAAAATCCTCCCCCCAGCTTTAATTCGAAAAATGAACATAGTATGCAGCCATACCGACGTCAACCAAAACCGGTAGATAACCGGATAGATAACACCAAAAAATATCTTGATAGTAAGAGTATTCGTCAAAGGGTTGCGGTCGGGCAGCGGAACCGACAGACCGTGAACGCCTACTTTTCCTGAATATTACACGGCGTCAGATGAAATTTATGCTTTACTATAGGCGAGTGCCTGTAGTATGTTTGCATAATACAGTAGCAAAATTTTATCAGGCAATCCGGTTGACATCGGATATGTCTTATGCTACGCGATAATTTATGCATGTATTTAAAGGATATGGGAGGGAGGTGTATAACATTAAAAAACAGGAAATTAGATTTTAAAGCAGGAGATTAATGTGATAGAGAAGATCAAACATGAGGAAGTTCTTTAAAAGTCCTTTTGTTGAACTGACATTCATGATTGGTGGGGTTGTCGATATGTCTCTTTCGTATGTTTCTCTCTGTTGTATGTTAGGAGCTCGTTCAAAAATTCACGAAGGAGGGAGTGAGAGAAAATGAGCAGAATGTTTAAATCTCCATGGCTGGAATGCAACATAATGCTGGCCGTACTCATCATTTCATTCATAGGTATGTATCTAATAGCCCAGGGAATCGAGACACCACCCGGAGGTATGTCCGGGTTGACTATTGTCGGATGGCTGCTTGGGTTCTTTTTTCTGAGCTTTGGCATTGCCCTAGTCGCTGTTATCGGCGGGATTGGCGGAGGTGTTCTATTTACACCTTTCATGCTGGCTTTCACATCTGTTGACAGTTTGATTGTGAGAGCAACAGGTCTTATCGTGGCCATGTTTAGTGGTCTGATTTCGACAGGACCATTTATGAGGGGTGGATTGGCCAATCTCAAAATCTGCGTCTTTTGTGCTGCCGCCTATGGAGTAGGGGCATTTACCGGTGCTCAAGGTGCGATATATGTTGCCAAACATTTGGGGGCGACCGGTGAAGGAATCGTCAGGATCTCCCTTGGGCTTATTCTCCTTTCACTTGCTATCTATTTCATTGTGGGGGGCAAGAAGATAGAGTGGCCTGAAGTAAAGAAGATTGACGGGTTTACCAAAAAGTTGAAACTGACCCAGCCTTATTATGAAGCGTCTTTGGGAAAAGTCATAGATTACCCGCTGACAAGAGCAGGGTTTGTGCTTATAGCTATTGTCGGGGTCGGCATGCTTTCCGGCTTTTTCGGTCTGGGAGCAGGCTGGGCAATAGTCCCGGCACAGAACCTTATAATGTGTGTTCCGCTCAAGGTAGCGGCTGCCAATAGTGGAGTCTTGCTTGGCATGGGTGATTGCATTGCAGTATGGCCATACCTGCTGATGGGAGCCATAATTCCGGTATTTGCCGCCCCATGGCTGGTGGGTCAGGTGCTGGGAGGACTACTGGGAGCATTGATACTTATCAAAGTCAAGGCCGGATTTGTCAGGTTTTTGTTGATCGGATTCATGTTTTTCGCATGCTTTGGACTGCTGACTAAGGGACTCACCATGTTGGGAGTTATCGGGAAAGTTCCGCTTTGGATCAATGGTGTGGTGTTTGTCACTATCTTTTCATTAGTCATTGTATCAATAGTCAGATATATGAAAGCAGAAGGCTGATAGGAGGTGAATGATATGAGTGTTGAAGAAAGACCCAAAATGCCGGCCTCACAACTCGTTTATGGTGAGATAGTCTATTGGATTACTGTGGTGGCGGCCCTAATGTGCTCGATAGGGCCTTTTTTATCAATTAAAAATGTGGATAACAATATATTGAACCCGCATTTTCTTTTTGCCAGGATTTTTGAGGGTGAGACCGCTGAAACTATCTGGCAAGAAGTAGGTGGAGGGTTCCCTGGAGGGCACTTCTATCTGAATAACTTTGGGATGGGTGACGGATTTACACAAGCTGGATTGGCTTTGGGCTGCAGCGTCGGGATATATGGACTCATAGCTGCCGCCTTTTGCTTTTTGAAGGAGAAAAATCCACTCTTTTTTGTATTGTCGATCTGGGTCACGTTACTAATCATTGTTTCTATGATAGGTGTAGTATAAGGGCATTAGCTCAGTCTTACCGCACAGACTAAAATGAACGAAAGGCCTGTATTGCTGCTCCATGGCAGTAGTACAGGCCTTTTTTGTGCACGCCATTCACGCACCCACTATCTCTCAGGAATCTGACTACTGAAATTCATCATAGCCAAGATGAAAATAAAAAAGGCCCTCTCAATTTTCACTGAGAGAGCCTATTCAAATTAACATTGAGGCCGTCTGAGGACTTCGTGCGCGTCAGTCTATGTGCTTTTCACTCTGACAGGCCGAAAAAGCGAGTGCCTATTTTTCTCTATTGAAGACCGGTTTAGCTACTTCGGAGTTACCATCACGGCACAAGGAGCATGCCCGATCACTCTCTCGGTGACACTTCCCACCAGCAATTTTGAAAGTCCTGTCCTACCATGGCTACCCATTACAATAAGATCTATACCCTTATCTTTGGCCTCCTTAACAATAAATTCATGGGCCGTTCCCCCCATGTGTACGATAGTTTCGCAAGAGAGATTTTCTTTTTCAACAATTTCTTTACCTTTTTCCAGAGTCTCACGGATTTCCGCTGACAGCTTTTCTTCAAGAAGCGGTGCCAACGCCATTTGACCGGGATAGAGATCAAGCACGGAAATTAAGTAAATGGAACTATTGCAGACTTTAGCTAAGCTGATTGCCTGATCAAGGGCCTTATAGGCATGTTCTGACCCATCAAGGGCCACCAAAAGTTTTTCTCCACGGGTTAAGGGACAAGCTCCGTGTTCAATTATCATACTCAAAGCCTCCTCTCGCTTGTGTATTATAGTTTATTTTTATAACGACATTATCTCCATGTCAATGTAAAATAAATAACTATCCTTTGAAAAACTAATAGAACTTAGGGGCTTCGTCCCAATTGCCTGCCTGTCGGCAGACAGGGGTTCTGGGAGAATAGTGTTTTTTTGTAGAAATTCAGGAGTCCATGAATGATAAAGCACATAGGACGAATATTCATCATCATATCGGTTGTCTTTGTTTTGGCCGGTATTGTCTCCGGAGCTGAGTTTACCCAGAGGTTCAATGCAAAAGAAGGTTTCACGTTAAAATTGCCGGACAACTGGGTCCGGATTCCAGGGGAAATCCTGGATGAACATTCCAGGAAGTTGCAACTGGCCGCACCTGATGCGGAAAAATCTGCATATGATTATGGTTTTCAATTATCCGGCGCTGAGCATTGGTTTGCATGCCCGTACATACTTATTTGGCTGAACAAGACAGGGCGAATTCCTGAAGGCAAGATGAAGAAATTAACTAAAGAAAAAA
>WTCF01000114.1 GCA_013138705.1 Deltaproteobacteria bacterium | reverse complement strand
AGGGCAAATAAGGGAGAAATGCCAAATAGCCCCAGGTCGGCAGGACATGGAATATGTCTCTCAAGGCCCTTGGAAGACTCTTCATGGACGCGGCCAGCATCTCTGAAGCCCGGAAATGAATTTGACTATTTGGATCTACCCAAAATTTTATGGGCATCTTGCCTTCAGCGCGATAGACATCAAGGATTGCTCCGGTCTTTTCCTTTGAACTTCTGACATCCGGTTCATCAAAGGGATTAACGCCAAGAAAATGAGAGGCCAGGGCGGTCGCCATCTCCCATAGGAAAAACTGGGCTCCCAGATCATACAGATCTTCCAGCCATAACTCAAAGACAGGAAAATCGGCCTCCCGTAGCTCTGACATAAAACCTTCCAAAGAGTCTTTTCCCTGGATCCCTTTTATCCTCAGGTAAACAAAAATACGTTCTCCACCAT
The DNA here is from genome assembly GCA_013138705.1 of Deltaproteobacteria bacterium. The sequence continues at coordinate 7,285 of WTCF01000114.1, read as the reverse complement.
AAAATCCTGGAATCCCTGTGGATTCGCCAATAATGGGAACCAGACCTCTGGTCTCTTTACCGGTACTCTCTGCCACAAGCTGCTCCAACCAGAGGCCAAAGGACTTGATTGGTGAATCAGCAAGGATGGTCAACTTGTCCCTGCTTTGAACCCCGAACTCTCCCAAGAATTCCCCAAGCATATATCCCGGATTTTTATCCAATGGCATATCCGGACCACACTTGCTGACCATCTCCTCGGCCCTTTGAAGGAGCTTGTCAATATTCACCCCCAGTAAGGCCGCCGGGACCAGTCCGAAACAAGAAAGTGCTGAATACCTTCCCCCTATGTCAGAAGGATTAAGAAAGATCTTCAAAAAGCCGCGGTCATTTCCCAACTTTTCCAAGGGAGTTCCCGGGTCTGTAATCGCCACAAAATGCGAACCAGGATCAGACACCTCATTCTCCAGCAATGGCCAGAAGTAATTAAACAGGGCATTAGGTTCCACCGTAGTACCGGATTTACTGGCCATTAAAAAGAGCGTTGAGTTCCACTCCCCGTTTCGGACAACATTCTCCACCTCATCAGGATCGGTTGTGTCAAGGACCTTCAATATGGGAAATCCTTCTTGAGACCCGAATACTTGACTCAAAACCAGAGGGCAGAGGCTGGACCCCCCCATGCCGAGAAGCACTATCCGTTTGATGCCTCTCTGTCTCACATCTTGTGCGAAACCTTCTATTTCTCCCTGGGCTTCTCTCATTTTTGGGATAACATCCAGCCAGCCAAGACGATCTGTGATCTGTTTTTGAATCTCCGGGTCCTTGGCCCAAAGAGACGGGTCTTTTTTCCAAAAACGAGAAATTACAGCTTTTTTTTCAACATTTGACAGATATGATGGACGATGAAACACCCGCAATCCTCCCATTAGCAATTTTTTAGCCAGATTCAACTGACCGTAGAACTTTAAGTCATATACCCCGGCACTGCAAATAATTTATGCAGCAGAGGCTCACGAAATAGTAGATTTTTCTTTTGTGGGACTTTATATTAAATGGTTATGAAAATGTTATCAAATTAGGAGTAAGATATCAAACATGACCGCAATAATTTCCAAAGGCAAGAATTCTCAAAAGGCTAAGCCCGGTTCTATCCATATCCATACCCAAGTAAACCCACACCTGGGTCGCCGTATAATTTGTCCACACTGCGGAAACGAATGGAATTTTTACCAAATAGCAGAGGAAGTTAAGCTCACTACGCGGTATGTCCAAAACGCCGACGGAAGCTTTACTCCCCTTAGCGATGATTCCAGAATTCTGGGAGAAGTAAAACTTTACTGCGGGGAGTGCCAAGCAGATCTAAGCGAATTCCATAACAGGTTCCTGGAGATGCTTTTTTGAATCCTAATCGCCCTCCACTTATCCTCACAGACAATCGCTCTTTCAGAACACATCTTTCAGAGCTGGGGCCCGGAGACACAGTGGTCGGACTATTAAACATCAAGCCCACAGAGCAAGTCCTGTTCCTGGATCTTGTAGAGCGCGGTATCCGGCTATTTCCTCCGGCACTATCCCAGCAACTTAGCAGGTCAAAGTGCCTGCAGGCCATGGTCTATAAAGAGTGGATGGTACCACATACCTTTGTGGCCAGGGACCGCCACGACATGATCAAACAAATAAATACCTATGGGCGGGAAAAAATCGGACCAGTGGTCACAAAACAGAATCGTTTTAATTGCGGCCTGGGCATACACCTGTGGTCATCAATTGAAGACGCTTATAATCAGGTATGTTTTGGCTCTCTTGACTATCCTTTTGTTGTACAACCTTTTGTAGAGACGGCGATCGATGTGAGGGTCGTAATAATAGGAGATTATTCCGAGGTCTATTGGCGGAGCAACCCCCACTCATTTCGCAACAACATGTTCTGCGGCGGAAATAGCGGTGAGCACAAGCTTTCATCTGATCAATGGGATCTCTGCCGGAGTGTAATGGAGCGGGGAAAATTTCCCAATGCTCACATAGACCTCATGGTTACTACGGACGGGACCACTTATTTTGGTGAAATAAACCTTAGAGGAGGCCTAAAAGGAGCCAAAATCTCCGGGCCGGAATATCAAGAGCGAATAAAGGCCATGGAGGATGCCTTCGTTAAGTCCAGTGAGCGGCTTCATTACTCAGATACGTTATGACTCACGCCGAATCGGCCAAGCGAATACAAAAAGCTCTCACCTTTTCCATCAAGCTTTTGAGCCGGCCGGGCAATTCCTGTTATCAATTGATCTTGAACCGCAACAAGACCGCATATGCTTGCCTCAACGGGCTGCATCATTGATTTAAGGATGTATTTCCCATCTTCCCACCCAAGAAGCATAAGCCAGTCCCCTGCCAGCGTGCTTTCTTCCCTGGGCACTCCGGGGAACAACAGTTCCGGCAGACCATTTCCATCCACGTCAGCAGAAATAAACCATTTCGGGAAACCACCTTCCGGTAACTGCGGGGAAACCCGATTTGAAGACGACCAAAGCAATCGCTCCATTTCATAGACACAAAGTTTGCCGCTATAGTCAATTGTACAGAGTTCCGGATTGCCATTTCCATTCAGGTCTGACCAGTTTGATCTGATTACAGAAAAATTCTTTTGGCTTGCGATGCGGTGCCTGTATTTAAGGCCCTCATGACCGGGTTCCATAAGATAGACCTTTGCCCCAAACATAACATCAGCATCGAAACTCTGCCCCAGAAGTGACTCCTTTAAACCATCTCCGTCCCTATCTACAAAGCCAAGCCACAAATTAATATCATTCTCTATCAGGCTTAGTGTAAAATCCTGGTAACTTAACAACATTGAGCGCATTCCTGCTCCATCCAGCAGGGCATTTAACACTATCCATCCATGAGTTTTTACTGCGGAAAAACCAACCAGACGTCCAGGCCCGCAAAACCGGTAAGAGGCAAGTTCTCCCGGGCTTCCATAATGGCCAACATATAGACCTGATGGCAAAAGATAGACTATCTCAAGCTCATTGTCTCCATTGAGGTCAAGGATATCAACCTGAATAGCGTTTTCCGGCAGATGTCCCACAAGTCGCGCTTTGCCCAAATCAAAGGACTTGAGGTGCGTCTTGAATTTTCGGTCTCCGGTGTCATACCGGTGTTCCACATAATCTACTTCTTCAAAGGTGTCCGTACTGTACTTCTGTCTTTCAGCGCCTTTTGTTATAGAAACAGGATACTCATGCAGAAGAGCCGGACCAGGGCCATAGACTTTCAACCCATCCTGCTCTAAAGCAAAAAGTAAAACAATACCCAATGTCTTCATTGACTGAGGATCCAGCACATCGGAAGGGACATCAGAGGGATCCAGCCAAATAAGATCCGGAAAGGAATGCTCTAAGTCCTGGCGCAACTCGTAGGCAGAGCCGAGATCTGATCCGGCCACAAAGGCCGCTGCCATGTCACTGTACCGCATTGCCGGCTGTCCGACACTCAGGGGTCCCTGGGCAGTTACTACTTCGCATACAGACTTGCTATCTTCAGGTTGAGTTACTCGAATGGTGGCCAGCGGTTTCTTAATATAACCAATTATCTCACTGTCATCAGGGTCGAGAACCGGGGCCCCTTTGCCATATACCTCAAAAAGATCCCCTGCATTGACACCATGGACCTTCCCCTTGTCCAGTATCAAGGAGTATCCGGAAACTCCAGCAACTGTAGCGGATAGCGGAGCGAAGTCTTTCAGCAGTTGATCGTATGAACATATGGGATATGACTTCGAATAACCTGGAACAGCCTGTAAAAGGATACAACAAATTAAAAGCCCTACGATCATTGCAAACTGAATGGTTTCACCAATATGATTTGACACAGCAGAATCCCGGAAAACTCAATAAAAAAAAGCCCTCACCTTTAAGTAAGGGCTTATCAGTCAGTCTAGCTCGCCTTACGGCGAAAGGATTAAAGACCTAGACACAACCAGTCGGCTTCGGAAGGCCAGCCATCTTACAGGCTCCTTTGCCAGGGCCGGACGGGAATAGTTCATAGACTTTCTTTAAGGGAAAACCGGTTGCCTTCGAGAGGATACGTACCATGGGTGCAATACCGTTCTTCTTGAAGTACTCCTGGAGTACATTTACAAGCGCCCAGTGTTCTTCGGTTATTTCATCAATACCCTCTGTCGATTTCACATAGTCCATCCAATTACGGTCCCATGCTTCGATCCCCCCCAAAAGAAAACCGTCTTCGTCAATGTCGTATGTCACCCCTCCAAATTCAAGATCTGCCATATTGTCCTCCTTAAAGAATTAGTTTGCATGATTATGATTACAAGCAGCAAGGCATCTCCATGCTTTAAAATAGTGAATGCATACTATAACATAAATTTTTTGTCAAGAAAACCAGACTCCTCTTCCGAAAAATTTTTATACGATATTTTCCCCTGATTAAAGATAGTTATGCCCAAAAATATGCTTAGGCATCTCCCAAATATAAATAAATAAATCCTAAGAGACAGCCTGAAGTTCCTGCATCTTATCTCTGGCCCAACTGAGGTCCGGATCTAACTCAAGGGCCATCTCGTACCACCTGATTGCCGCATCCTTCATGCCCAATTTTTGGAGGTTGCTGGCTATATTGGCATAATCAATTGCAGATCCAGGATCGATGGATATCGCTTGCTCAAAGGCCTCTATGGCCTTGACGTGTTCTCCTGCACGATAAAAGCAGTATCCTAGAAGATTATGAATTTCCTTGAGCTCCGGATTCGAGTCCCTGGCACGCTCAAGCTCCTCTATTGCCTTGGTGAAATTCTCCAATTCCTTATAGCACACCCCACGGTGGCAATAGATGCTTGCCACTTCCTCAGGGGCGGGATTGAGCATAAATGCCCTGTTGTACCATTTAAGCGCTTCTGCATAATCCCCAAGCTGTTCATGTGCATGTCCGGTATAAAAGGCTGTATCGTACCGTTCTGAGTACAGATCGTCTATGGCAGTCAGGATGGAAAGTGCCTTTTGTGGATATTCTATCGAGTCAACCAGACGTGCACAATGGAATGCCACATCAAGATTTCTGGTGCGGTCCCTGAAGTGATTTCCAGGGATCACTGCATATACTGCAGGAACAGCCAACTTAGGGTGTGTGATATCAACCAGATATGCCTTCAAGCCGACATCTGCCAGGGACTTGCACAGCCCTTCAACCTCGAGTCTGAAATTTTCTGAACTACAATTCGGCATGGATTCTACAGAGACTTGAAAAGGTTTATCAAGCACATATGAGGCCTCATCCAGGCTCGAAAATTTTGGAAGTCCGCTCTCTACATACTCACCTTCTCTATCGAAGTCTCCAGCCAGTTGTGCCACCTCTGTAAGTGCCCTTATTAGCGCTCGCTGGGGATCAGGAGCTGTCCCGGCAGTGTATACTATCTCGCTACTGGATGGAAAAGTCGATGGATCCCAGGCAATGGCTCCAACTGTCGGGATACCGAGATCAAGAGAAAAGTCTTTCAGCACCAGCTCTATATTCAGGCCCTGGAATTTTGTCAAAAGTTCTCTGGCAACAGGATCTTTGATGGTATTAAGTTCTATGGTCGGAGTAGACAGCTTTTTATGGGTAATGATGGAACAGACATGACGTTCAACTACCTCTGAAAGGGCCTGGACGGCTGCTTCTTCAAATGAATTCCCGGAAGCTGAGCCATTATATTCGTTTAAAGGCCAAAACCACGAGAAAGGGAGCCAGAACTCTCCTCCGCCTGTGGGGCAAAAAGCCTTTACCCAATCAAAAGTCAGGGTCTCAATCAACCTGCCGGCCTTTGAGATAGCCTCTTCACCATGGTTCTTGATGTGCAGTGCCTTAAGCATGTCTTCCAGAGGTACTGCGCCGGCCTCAAGGTCCATGCGCCCACAAGTCCGGTGTTCCCTTTCTTTCACGAAGTTAAAAAGGCTGAAGCGTTCTACCAGCTCCATCACAGCACTTGCCTCTGCCTGAGCGGGAGTAGCACCCTTACCCATCTGCCTGGGCGTACCGGTCAGACGGCTGACAGACGGGCTATACCTGCTCACATATACCGGTATTCCTAGCCTGCCTTTGTCTACGCGTTGGGTATCCTGAAGAATAGGCACTCCCAGGCTGTTAAACCGGTTCCGGACCCATTTCAGGGTCTCATCCGCCGGCCTTGCTTTATCAAGAGCAGCGCCTGATTCTTTAAAACTGTCTTTTAAAAATCCCATAGTCTACGGGCTTCTGAACAGAGACTACTCCACAAAAGGTATGATAGTCTCATTTATGAGCCTCTCGGCCTCATACCAGTCCTTCTGGTCATCGCCATGACCTTTTCCTCCTTTCATCTCATGGAGGCTATAGGCTACGTTGGCTATCCACTGGTATTTTGCTTTTTCCGGCATCTCATCTCCAAACATCACATAGGCCATGCTTGTCCCGGGAGGTCCCTGTACCTGCACTCCAATTACCGGATTAGAGGCTTCTTCGTCCGTGATAAGATAAAGGGCCCTAGGTACTTCGATATCATGGCTCAAATGGGCCAAATTATCAGTATCCGTACCTCCCAAATAGATATCTACTCTTCGTTCCTCCGGATCATAGGCCAGGCCGACCAGGGGCATACCGGGTTGGCCAACCACTATATCTTCTCCCAGGCTCAGAGTGGCCCTTCTGAACTGATTTTGACGATTAAAATCTTTAACAAAACTCGGCCATTCATTCTTCAAAATCCGCATCTTTTTCATATCCTTGCCTCCACAAATAGTTTAACAAGTGAGTAAAAATATATATAAATATTGGCATTCTTCATTCACCAGTTTACTTTTTTTTGAAAAAGCGTGTATCATCGAATTGAATGCCGATGTCGAAACCGGAAATTTGAAATTAGGTAACGCATCTACATCTTTGTATTTTTTCCAATTTCCAGTTTCAAATTTCACTGCCAAAATACAAGATCAACAAACTGTAAACTACTTTTGACTTGTCGTGAAGGATGCCAAAATTCCTAAGTAAATTAATTTTTATATCATCTATATGGAATGATTTAAAGAGTTAAATTCTTAGGGCTCGTTGCGTGGCAATTTGGAGGAAGGAAGAGGAGTGGGGGGCATTATTATGTTATGATTTCTTCGGGCATAATAAGATCACGGTATTTCTCAAGCTCTTCGTCAGTGTTATATTCGATTGTCTGTTTCCATAGCCCATCTTCTTTTATGAAAACCGCTGGGCCAATTACGATACATCCATCATTGCTGATGCTTTTGCCAACCAGAATGACACCATTTTTGTACGGTATTTTG
>WTCF01000087.1 GCA_013138705.1 Deltaproteobacteria bacterium | reverse complement strand
TTGTCAAAAACAGCCGATGCTGATATCCAGCGGACCTCTTTGCCGGTCCTGGGGTTGACCAGTGCATAGTCCTCCCCACGCTCAACCGCCTCCATAAATTTCTCTGTCAACGCCACGGAAATATTGAAGTTGTTGAGCCTGTCAAGACGCGTCTTGGTAGTAATAAAATCCTCAATATCAGGGTGATCCACTCTTAGAATAGCCATGTTGGCACCACGCCTGGTACCACCCTGCTTGACTGTCTCGGTAGCCACATCAAATATGGTCATAAAGGAAATCGGGCCGCTTGCGATTCCCTGCGTGGATTTGACCCGGTCCCCCCTAGGACGTATCCTTGAGAAGGAAAAGCCTGTGCCTCCCCCGCTCTTATGAATCATGGCCGTATGCTGTATTGCCTCAAAAATGCTTTCAATGGAGTCATCAATTGGAAGCACGAAACACGCAGAGAGCTGTCCAAGCTCTCTGCCCGCATTCATTAAGGTCGGCGAATTGGGCATAAACCGAAGAGAGGTCATGATTCCATAAAAAATTTCGGCAAGGGCATCTACATCGGCATTCTCATCGTACATAAGATCTGCCTTGGCAATTGTCCCTGCCACCCTCCTGAACATCTCTTCAGGAGTTTCAAAATTTTTGCCCTGCTCGTCTTTCTTCAGATATCTGCGGGCCAACACAACAAGTGCATTGTTAGTCAGCAACAGATCTGTATTTGGAAGACTACTGTCCGTACTTGATGAAGCCGGTCGGCTGGATTCTTTTAAATTTGCCATGATATATGCCTACTCTCCGGAAATTTCCCACCCTGCCCCTGTCTGCGTGCTATGCACAGGCAGGTCCAGAGTATTTTGAGCAAGATTCATTTTTGCAATGGAATCATTAATAAATATATACAATATATAGTAGATTATCACTATAAGAAACATCCATTTTGTGCACAACCATATTCCATAGCCCCCTTTGGGAATGAGCTTTGCCGGACCTGGAGCAATAATTATTTGTGGCACTCCTGTGGGAGTGCGGGACATCCTTAAATAGCTGAGAAACTGCGGAGTTAATGAATAATTTACAGATGTCCGCTTTACGGAACGTAAAAAAGCAATTACATATCACTCATAAAAAATTCAAGGAGGCTCTATTTATGTTTACAACGAGTTACGATTCAAGACTGAAAGCTTATAATGGTTTATTTTACTTGTTTGTATTCATTGCTTTCACTACCATTCTTTCGTCCAGTGCTCTTGCCCATTCCATTTATATTCAATCGAGCCGCTACTTCGTGACCGAGGGCAAGTCTTCACCCCTCTTTTTTTGCTACGGACACCACATTCCAGTGGATGATGGGATTAGAAGCAAAAAACTAAAGTATATTAAAATTTTTGAGCCCACAGGTGATGTGAAGCAACTCCAAATCAGAGACGAAACGTGTCTCCATTCTTATATGGTTAGCTATGATCATCCGGGGACTTATGTTCTGGCAGCCGAGACCAACCCTGGGTATTACACTGTTTATATCGACAAAAAGGGCCGGGAGCGCCATACCATCAAACCTAAAAACGCCATTATGGATAAAGCCCAAAGCATCAAAAAGAGCCTTTACAGCACTCAACACACCAAAACTTATATTGTCTGCAAAGAACCTTCGCAAAACTTTCCGTATAAGATCGGTCAAAAACTGGAGCTTGTTCCGACCCGGGATATTTCAACAATCAAGCCAGGAGAAAATCTGGAGCTTGAGGTTTACTACAATGGGAAAAAATACGAGGGCAAAGGCACATGGGATGCCACCTATAATGGATTTTCCACGGAATCTGAAGACTTATTCTACCAGGCCACTGAAGTGACAGGAGGAAATATCGTGATGCCCGTGACCCGGCCCGGCAGATGGTTTGTCCGCTATTATTTCAAAACAGAAGCCACCGGCGAAGATAAAGAAAAATACACCCAGATGAAGTATACCGCCACACTGGTCTTCCAGGTACCCAACGAGAAAAAGACGAAGAGGGAGCAAGTTCATTAATTTTACGTCGCGGGAATCTTGGGGACGTTCTTCAGCTTTGAGGTTACCCCAGAATCAGAGATGACAAAGAAACCATGCCGACAAGTTCCCCCTGATCTTCAACCGGAGCTCTTCGTATGCCAAGCCGGTAAAAAAAGGCGACCCACTTCAAGGCAGATGTCGTGAAGTATGCCGGCCGGCAAAGCCGGCATAGGGGCAAGGGGAAGGTGCTTTACCGGGAGTCCAATTTCTCATTACAGGGTCGTCAAAATTTGTGTGGCATGGAAGACAGAGTCCAACATAGAGGATTTTATCAAGTTCATGTGAGTTAAAGGGTCTGAGTCCAGTTCTTGATGTGCGGACCAGGGGTCTGCCTTTTATGTCGACAAAGGCATCCAGGGGGTGGTCTATGTCCAGGGAGGCAGAGGGACCGGAAAGAGAGGAAGTGAACTTCCATCCATCAGGCCCAAATGAGAAATTGCCCTGACCGAGCCCTAGGGCCCTTGGGTCTTGGTGGCATTCCCTGCAGGAGCGTCCCTCCTTTTGAGTTGTATGGGGGTCCATCCATGAGACAGTGAGTCGCCTGAAATAACCTGTCCATTTGCCGCCTCCATCCAGGAAGGTAATGAAATCTTGTCACCCGGGTACAAGGACAACCACTTCTCCGGTCTCGGCTTGAAGCGGGCCCTTTTCAGAAAGAGCCTCCTGTCCTTCTTCGCCATGCTCAAATATTCCCAAAGGCGGGCATTCGTAACGGATAAATGAACGAAACTCTTCCCAAAGCCCCGGGGTCTCTTTTATTGAAATCTTATCCAGCTGGGTCTTGCTTCTGTCCATCCGGACATGACAGCCGTAGCACTGAGGTACCCATGTACTATGGCAGGCCTGACAAGACAGCCGGCGGTGAGTGGGATGCAGACAGGCAACTGGATTAGGAGCGTGGAGCGGATGTGGTTTTTTGTTTTGTTTGTTCTCAAGGACAAATGAGCCGTCTTTTTGCTGGATGTTGAGTTTGGGAGGACCGGAAGAATTTGGTGATTTGGTGATTTGGTGATTTGGTGATTTGGGATAATCCGAGGAGGACTGAGAGGTAATGGACGTGCTTTGATCAGGCTTGTTGACTGCAACAATGGCTTCTAATGTTTTAGAAGTCCCGTGGCAGTCCCGGCATGTAACCTCCAGTTGCTCTTCGAAATGTGCATGGCGCTCACCGTCTCCCATAATTTCTTTTTGGGTATGACAGTCAATACAGGTCAGGCCTTTTTCGTGATGAATATCGTCCTTAAATATCCGGTAAAAACGGCCGTCAATTAACTCTCTGGAGGAAAAATCGCCTTCTTCATACGGAGTGCCATAGCCCTCAGACTCAAATCGCCCCTGATAGGACAGCCCAATACGCCCACTTCGGTTGTGACACAGGACACAGTTTTCCATGGGAATGACCTTAATTATCCTGGGATGTCTCTCGTCTTTTGGCTTTTTTTCTTCGTCCTTCACAAAGTGACAGGCAGTACATCCTCCGCCCTTGTTGGCCAGGAAGCTGGGAAGACTTCCGCGTTCAACCCATAGATGGCAACTCGCACACAACTTCCTGTAGTAGTCAAGGGCAAGGGAGTTCATGCCGGTATCTTTCAGTATTTTTACCGAAAGGTCCTCATCGTGGTCAGG
>WTCF01000131.1 GCA_013138705.1 Deltaproteobacteria bacterium | reverse complement strand
TGCCCTGCCACACGGCATCAACGGTCTTTTTAAGGTGTTGATGGTCATCCAGGGCCGCAAGGGCCCCTGCCTGGGCCATGGTATTGACATTAAAGGGCTGCCGGACCCGCTCCAGATATTTGGCCACCTCTCTGTCCATCACTCCATAGCCCACCCGGAGTCCGGCCAGACCATAGGCCTTTGAAAAGGTCCGAAGGGCTATGACCCTCCTGTCCTGCTTCATATATTCCACTGCCTTTGGAGTATGCTCAGTCCTCACGAACTCCATGTAGGCCTCATCCAGGACTACCAGTAAATGATCCGGAAGATCTTCCAGAAATGCATCGAAGTCTGCCCTGTGAATGACCGTGCCCGCAGGATTGTTGGGATTATCCAGAAAGATCAGGCGGGTTTTCGGTGTAACTGCCCGTGATATGTTCTCAAGGTCGTGACGGTACTCTGAAAGGGGAATGACTACATTGCTTCCGCCCACGGCCTGCACCATCTTACAATATACCAGAAAGCTCGGATCACTGCTTATAGCTTCATACCCTGGTCGAATGAAAACCCTTATCAGAAAATCTATCAACTCGTTGGATCCGTTGCCAAGTACTATCTCCTCAGAAGACACTCCCAACAACCCGGCAATCTTCTCCTTGAGGTAGTAGCCACTACCATCGGGATAGCGGTGCAAAGAAGATATGGCATTCCTTATGGCCTCTTGGGCCTTTGAAGACGGCCCAAATAAATTTTCATTAGAGGCAAGTTTGATAGGATCCTTTATCCCATACTCCCTTTCGAGTTCCTCAAGGGGTTTACCTGGAGGATAAGGGACAAGGCTTGTGAGATATTCCGGGACTTCAAAAGATAAAGGCTTTGATTTATTAAACATGTAATGATCCTTAATGTGAACCCATGCATTTCTGTTACCCAAACTTAACTGGTTTCCGCGGTTTTCGAATACAGCTTATGTTCTTCCAGCCCGAGATTCGGATTAGCTTCCACCCTGATTTCAACATCAAAGTTTTTTTCAAGGTTATAGAGTTCTAAGCGCTTACGGTTAAGCAGGTATGAGACAACCTGAGGCGGGGCCTCCAGCACAAGCTGCTCGGAATTCTTTTCATTACTACCTGCCAGATGAGCACTGATTCTTCTCAAGTCCGCCAGCGCAAGGGCCTCCGCAGACATCACCACCCCCCTTCCATGGCAGTAGGGGCAGGAGCAATAACTGCCTAGTTGCACAGGAGAGCGAATCTTCTGGCGCACCAGTTCAAGAACACCAAACCGTGAAATCCTGGCAATTTCCGTCCTGGCGCGATCCTTTTTGAGGCAATTCCTCATGCGCTTTTCCACCTGTTGTCTGTAGGCCCTGTTACGCATATCAATAAAATCAATAACTATTATTCCTCCGAGGTCCCTGAGACGCAGTTGTCTGGCTATTTCCTCTGCAGCCTCCAAATTGGTCTTTAGTGCGGTTTCCTCAATATTTTTCCCCCTGATGTTTTTCCCGGAATTCACATCTATAGACACCAGGGCCTCGGTTGGCTCTATAACAATATGCGCTCCGGAAGGCAGGCGAACATTGGGCTGATATACTTGTTCTATCAGAGTCTCAAGATCGAAGTGTGAAAAAATGGGGACGTCGCCTTGGTATAAACGTACAGTGGCTACCTGTCGTGGGGCAATGATGCGAAGAAAAGCCTTAATATTATCATAGACCTCCTGCCGGTCCACCAAAATTTCCTCGACATCACTTGTGAGATAATCCCTCAGAAATCGTTTTACCAGATCACGGTCTCTATAAATCAGGGCCGGGGCCTGAGCGGACTGGGCCTTTTTTCTTAAGTTGCTCCAGAATCGTGCCAAGTACCTGAGATCCTTCTGTATCTCTACTTTTGGAACGCCTTCAGCGACTGTCCGGGCAATAAGTCCCACACCTTCCGGCAACTTGCATGCCTTTAAGATCTGCTTAAGCCTTTGACGTTCCTCCTCATCCTCAATTTTTCTGGACACACCTACTTGAGCAGTACCGGGCATCAGCACCAGGTACCTCGCTGGGATTGACAGATAAGTTGTTATCGCAGATCCCTTTATATGGGTCTCTTCCTTGACTATCTGTACAAGAATGTCCTGGTCCTTTTTTATGAATTCATGGATACGTTTTTTGTTTTCAGCATATCCATAGTATTCAGGGTGTATATCAGCTAAGGGCAGATAGCCATTTCTGGGAAGGCCGATATCAACAAAAGCCGCATGTAGGCTTGGCTCTATTTTTACTATTCGACCTTTATAAAGGTTACCCCTGGTCTGGGTGTGGGAGAATGTTTCAATATCAAAGGCCTCAAGACGTCCATTCTCCAGAAGGCCTATCCGGCATTCCTCCGGTGCCTCCATGTTGATTACAATCTGGCAATTGCCGGATTTGCTTGATTTTTTCCTTGGTTTCATATTAATTTTCGTATACTCCTAAACACCGGCCCTTTTACCGGGAAGATAAAAAAGCTTGTCATTAAATGCCTCGGTCTTTATCAGACCGGAACTGTACATTCGATTAAGTACCTCCTGGACAGATTCAGCTCCAAGGCCCAGAACCTCCTGAAGGTCTTCGATGTTGAGAGGCCTTCTGAGCAAAGTGTCCAATATCTCAGCCTCAATAATCGGCTGGACCCCCTTCTCCATGCTATGACTATAATCAACTACGACTTCGGCCTTTTCACCCAGTTGTTCCTTCAACTCCTCCATCTGCCTTTTTGATAGAGGATTGGCCCATGTCTCGACCGGAGGACGAACTACAGTATTAAGCTGAATCTTGTCGGGCTGGATAGACTTTAAGACCTCTTTAAGGCCACTGATTTCATCTGTACCGTGATTAATCCCCCTGACAAAAAGGACCTCCAGCCAGATCTTTCCCTTAAACTCCTTTCGTAATTTTATTAAGCCATCTAAAATGGTCTTGAGATCCACGCACTTGGCCGGACGATTGATCCTTCTGAAAGAATCAAGCACCACAGAATCAAGAGAGGGCAATAAAATATCCGCATGACAGAGTTCTTCTCTCACTTGAGAATCAGAGAGCAGAGTGGAGTTGGTAATGACTGCCAGAGGTCTATCAGTATGCTCCCTGGCAAAGGCCAGAAGTTCTCCAAGGCCTGTGTGGAGTGTGGGCTCTCCTGAGGCAGTAAAAGTAAGCACATCAAAGGCCGTCTTTTCAGAACACAATACTTTTTTGATCTCAGCCCTTATATGTCCGACAGGTATGTATTCATTTCTTTCGCATGTGTATCTCTTAGTACCTCCTAATTCACAGTAGACGCAATTCAGATTGCAGGTCTTAGGGGGAAGAATATCTACCCCAAGAGACAAGCCTAAACGCCTCGAAGGTACCGGACCGAAGCAATATTTCATAATAAATTAGCCGCCTGCGGCGGGACTTCTCTGACAGGATAAACAAGATTTACATGATTTTCGTTTATCCTGTTTATCCTGTCAAAAAAAAGAAATTCCTATACTATCAAGTAACTTTATATTGAGCGAGGGCTCTGTCAAGCATGACCATTCATACTTCTTAGCTAACAGAGAGTAAACAATTACTCTCAAACGAGCCTTTTTCAGAAGGCTCAAACAGGAGTAAAATCCTGCGTCCTAAGGCCTGCCTGATCATTCCGGATGTCTTGTCAAAAAATGGAAAATCATATACGTTTCAAGCTATCCAAACATGTCAGAAAAAAATAAAATACAACTGGCACTCCTGTGTGGAGGTCGCTCTGCTGAAAGAGATGTGTCCCTTGCAGGGGCACGAGAGGTAGAAAAAGCCCTTGATCCGGGCCGCTACGATATCACGCGTTATGATCCGGCCACGGACCTTAACCGACTTGTCAAAGACGCACCACGCCTGGATGTTGCTTTCATACTTCTTCACGGCCGGTACGGAGAAGACGGGACCATACAAGGTCTTTTGGACCTCATTGACTTACCTTATCAAGGCTCTAGTGTCCTGGGTAGCGCCTTGGCCATGGACAAACACCTTGCCAAAGTGATTTATCAGGAGGCCGGGATGCTCACTCCTCCATGGATTCACATCCTTCGCAGCGATAAAGTGGATACAAAACAAATCGTGAACCGCCTGGGTATTCCACTCATGGTTAAACCCTGCACCCAAGGATCAAGCGTTGGAATAAGGAAGGTGACGGATGAAAACAAACTTGGTCCTGCCATAAAAGAAGCATTTCAATGGGATAACAGGGTACTGGTTGAATCCTTCATAGAGGGTCGGGAGATCACCGGGGGAATCCTGGGTCTTGAGGAGCTTTTACCACTTCCTGTGGTTGAGATCATCCCTGACTCGAGTTATTCTTTCTTTGATTACGATGCAAAGTACTTACCTGGGGCCACTAAAGAGATCTGCCCAGCAGATATTTCGAAGCAGGCATCTGAGAAAGCCCAGGGCATGGCCGTTGCTGCTCACAAAGCCCTACAGCTCCGGGCCTATAGCCGTACAGATATGATCCTTGCGGACACCGGCAAAATATTCGTTTTGGAAACCAACACAATCCCCGGGATGACTCCGACCAGCCTATTCCCCCAAGCCGCGGAGGCAGCGGGAATTACCTTTAGTAAACTGCTTGATCAACTTATTGACATGGCATTATCCTGAGATGTTTGTGGATGGCAGGGCTAGGAGCGTCTCTCTCTCTTGCGGAAAAGTATTCGAATAGGAGTTTGCTTCAGGCCCAGTTGCTCGCGAAACTGGTTTGCCAGAAATCGTTTATATTGAGATGGTATGACGTCAGGGTAGTTCGCAAACAGGAGAAAAGTTGGCGGTTTCGTTGCTACCTGCGTCGTATAGTAGAGTTTCAAGTGGTGTCCTCTGGAGATGGGAGGAGTTCTTTTTGCTAATGCCTTTTGTAGGACACTGTTGATGCTGCCTGTATTAATTAATACATTAAAATCAACATAGACATCGTCTATCAAGGGTAAAATCCGGTTGACATACTTCCCGGTGAGTGCTGAGATGTTTAGGTGGGGAGAATAAGGAATAAACCGCTTTGCCCGCTCCAACTCCCCTGATCTTAATTTCACTAATGACTGGTCTTGCTGGATCAGGTCCCATTTGTTGAACAGGGTAATACATGCCCGTCCATATCTTTCCGTGTAGCCGATCAGCCGTTTATCCTGATCTGTAATTCCTTCTGAAATATCCATTACAATAAGCACAATATCACAGGCCTTAATAACATTAATGGCCTTGATAATACTGAATTTTTCTATTTTATTACTGACCCTGGCCTTTCGCCTTATGCCTGCAGTATCAGTAAGCAGAACGTCCTTTCTGCCGGGTCGCTGAAGAAGTGTGTCTATGGCATCTCTTGTAGTACCCGGCACATCGGTAACAATCATGCGAGACTCTCCCACCAGTCCATTAAGTAAGGAGGATTTTCCCGTGTTTGGTCTACCGATTAGCGCCACTTTTATTGGCTTATCCTTAGGTTCCTGAGTTAAACTTTCGAGGTCTGCCGGAATGTCTTTTAATGGCCGGTCCATGTGCTTGAGCACATCAACCACTCTTGTCATCAGCGCATTCATTCCCTTTCCGTGTTCAGCCGAGACTGGAATGACTTCGTTCACACCCAATTCGTAAAATTCACCCAGATTGAGCTCGCGAGAAGGATTATCCACATTGTTTATTATTATTAAATATGGTTTCTTATATGGACGTAGTGCGTCGATGATTTCCCTGTCTGCCGGAGTGAGGCCTTCTTTAACATCCAGAATTATCAAAAGCAGGTCAGATTCTTCTACTGCCTTTAGGCTTTGCTCATGGACAATTTGGGATATGCTGTCCAGATCAGGAGACCTGTCCATGCCGCCCGTATCTATCAGTTGCATTGCAAGACCATCCCAACTGAGCTCGGCATAGCGGCGGTCTCTGGTGAGCCCGGGAGTCGAATCTACCAGTGCATCTCTTGTGCGGGTAAGCCGGTTGAGAAGTGTAGATTTCCCCACGTTTGGGCGTCCTATCAGTGCAACCTTTGGTATTTTTTTGTTTTTGAACTTGGAATTCATGTTGTTATAGTAAAGTTAGATGATTTTAAACGCAGTCATCGGGCAACCCCTGGAAACGACTACTGGAAGTCCCCCAAGAGGACAAGAGGTGCGGCGATTTTGCGAGTGGTGCAATAAATATAGTGCAACCAGCGAAATTTTCACTCATTAATATATTATGTATTAACGAGGTGTGCTTGACGGTAACCCAAATAGTCATCTAATCTGTAAAGAGTGTAGAGTTTTTTTGTGGGATTTGAGCGAGGTGATAATTATGTCAAAAAAACGTATTTTAGTCCTTCTTGCACCTGGTTTTGAGGAGCTTGAGGCAGTAGCTGTTATTGATATCTTAAGGAGGGCGGGGCTAGAGGTTGTATCCGCAGGAACGATTTCAGGATCAATCATTTCAGCCCACAATGTCGCGATTTTGCCTGACAAATTGCTCGATGAGGTGACAGAAGAGGCCTTTGATTTGATAGTCCTGCCAGGTGGTTTAGACGGCACAGAAAACCTTGCCAAGGACCAAAGAGTAGTAAAGATGCTTCAAAAACAACTGGGTTCCGGCAGGGCTATCGGGGCAATATGTGCTGCTCCGACTGTTCTGGACCGATATGACCTTGCCCAAGGAAAAACCATCACATGTCATCCAACATGTAGAGACGCAATACAGAAAGCCCGGTTTTCAGAAGATCGGGTGGTCAGGGATGGTCTACTTGTGACGAGTCAAGGTCCGGGTACGGCCATCGAGTTTGCTTTGAATCTTGTTGAACTGCTTATGGGAAAAGACAAGATGCTCGATGTAAATATTGGGGTATTGGCTCGAATTGATTAATGATTCCGCTTAAAAAGCCTTTATGACAAAGAAACACAGGTCCAAAAAGACTCCAGATAAAATTTCTGCCCTTGTGCGAAAGAATGAGTCTGGAGGACTTGTCCCCCTGGGAGCCCTTGAGCCTCTTCAACAATATCTTGCAGAGATCAGTCGGTATCCCTTGTTGAGCAGAGAAGAAGAGAAGACTCTCACCAAGGCCTACTATGAGACACGAGATCCAAAGCTGGCTTCCAGGATCGTGACTGCAAACTTGAGGCTGGTGGTAAAAATAGCCTTGGATTTTCAGAAATTCTGGATGCAGAATTTTTCAGATCTCGTCCAGGAGGGAAACATTGGCCTGATGCAGGCAGTAAAAAAATATGACCCGTATAAGGGTGTAAAATTTTCATATTATTCTTCTTTCTGGATCAAGGCATATATACTCAAGTTCGTCATGGATAATTGGCGCTTAGTTAAGATCGGAACCACCCAGGTCCAGCGCAAACTTTTTTATAACCTTCGTAAAGAGAAAAGCCAGCTTCTTGCTTTAGGCTTTGAACCAGTGCCAAAGCTCATCTCTGACCGCCTTAATGTCCCTGAGAAGGATGTAATTGACATGGAACAGCGCATGGGGTCGTGGGAGCTTTCCATGGATGCTCCGGTTAAGGAGGGCTCTGAAGATAAATGCCTGGATTTTTTTGCCACTGACGAGACGGCAGTTGAAGCCGGTGTTGCCAGGGAAGAGATAAGGGCTAGCCTCAAGGACCATCTTGCAGCCTTTAAGGAACAACTTCAGGGAAAGGAGCGAGTCATATTCGAGGAGCGGCTGTTAGCCGAGGAGCCCAAGACCCTTCAGGAACTCGGAACTGTTTTCGGGGTTTCAAGAGAAAGAGTAAGACAAATAGAGGCCAGGCTAAAAAAGAAGTTGCGGACATTTCTTCAAAAAAGAATCCCGGATTTAGGTTCTTATCCAGAGGGTGTCGAAGACGTATGAT
>WTCF01000010.1 GCA_013138705.1 Deltaproteobacteria bacterium | reverse complement strand
AATAATTAGATGAGATAATTCAAAAATAATATTATTTTTATAAAAAAGATAGAAAATAACAATAAAAGGCAGGACAAAAAACAAAAATTCAGCAATTAAAAGATTGTATCGTAATCCTTTTTTCCTGTTGCTTAATTTCTCAGTATCAGATGATGCCATTTTGTCTCCTATCGAGAATTAACCCGGATATCGAACTACTACCTTTATGCTATTATTCTTCGGCAAATTCTGGCATTTACTTTAAGGAATTTGCGTTAACCCAACTTCGTGCTTTTTTTCGATTTTAGGGGGTAAATGCTATTATTATCGAATAGTGGCCCCTTATATTTCAATAGGTTACGTTGGCCGATGCCAAAAAAGAGGATGCGTCATCAAAATTGAATACTGCCTTTACGCGCGCTCAAAAAGCGCGTGACGCAGAACATGTAGAAAATACAGAAGATGCTTTTTATTGGTGGGATAAAGTATTTGCTGGCAATTTTCCAAATTATCGTTACTGATAGCCACAACAAATAAAGTCTGAACTATGAACACATGCGATAGCGAGAGAATCGATGGAATTGACCGATATTATAAGCCCATTGAACGATTGGACTTATGGACATCAAAAATTTTTTGGGTATCTGCGGCACTTTCAGTTGTGGTCTTATATGCCGGTTTCATACCCTGGCCTCGTATTAAAGAAATCGCTACACTATTATTTGTCTTTAGCGTAGTCCTTCATCTCGCCTTTACCCTTTATCTGCGTTTCAATTTAATTCCTACTGCTGAAGAAAATTGACCACGCTGAAAGCGCGCACCACGATCCAAAGCCCCCGGAGCAATCTTTCCGGGGGCATAGTTATTTTTTTCTTGGTCTAGAAAAGACCGCTTACCTTTCCGGTCTCCGTATCTATATCGATCCTGCGATAGGCCGGATCAGAGCCGGTTCCTGGCATGAGGCTTATGGCACCGGCGACCGGGACCACGAAACCCGCACCTTTGTAGGTCAGTATATCCCGTACAAGCAGGTTCCATCCCTTGGGTACGCCCTTGATGTTCGGGTCGTCTGCTAGGCTGAGGTGGGTCTTCACCATGCAGGTCCCCAGCTTGGCGATCTCAGGATCCTGTTCCATGGCCTTGGCCTTGGCAAGGGCCTCCGGAGTGTAGGTAACGCCGTCCCCGCCATATACCTCCCTGGTGATCAGCTCTATGCGCTCGCGAATGGGCATATCAAGATCGTAGAGGAGGCGGAATTCGCTCTTTTCTTCACAGGCATCGACAACTGCGTCTGCGAATTCCAGCGCACCGTCTCCACCCTTCAGCCAGTGCTCGGACACGGCCGCCCGCGCACCGGCCTGCTCGCTCATCCTGCGAACCACGGCGATCTCGTCCTTGGTATCATTGTAAAAGGCATTAATACAGACCACAGGATTGATGCCTGCCTTTTTTACAGTCTCAATATGATGGATCAGATTGGCGCATCCCTTCTCCACCCACTCTACATTCTCACCATTGTACTCCTCTGGCATCGGACGGCCCGGGCGGGGTATGGGCGCTCCGCCGTGGCATTTTAGGGCTCTGATGGTGGCCACTATTACCGCGCAGTTGGGTTTGAGCCCGCTGAAGCGACACTTCAGGTTCCAGAATTTCTCAAAGCCGATATCAGCGCCAAAGCCGCTCTCAGTTACCAGGTAGTCAGTAAGCTTTAATCCTATCCTGTCGGCAATGACAGAAGACTGGCCTATGGCAATATTTGCAAACGGTCCTGCGTGGACCAGGCAGGGCTGACCTTCAACAGTCTGCATGAGGTTGGGATTGATGGCCTCTACCATCCAGGCGGTCATGGCGCCGGCCACTTCAAGATCTTCCGTCGTAACGGGTTTCCCTGTACGATCATAGGCAAGCACTATACGGCCCATACGTTCTCTGAGATCCTTGAGGTCATTTGCTATGGCAAGTATCGCCATGATTTCCGAGCTCACGGCTATGTTGAACCCGCTCTGCATGGTAAGCCCGTCCATCCGGCCCCCCAATCCAAGCGTAATGTTTCTCAGGGCCTGTGCGCAGAAATCCATTATCCACTTGAACTCCACGCTCTTGGGATGGATATTGAGACGCTTTAGTCCCCTCCGGCCCAACTGTTCGTCTGTATAGTTGGACTCGTGCTGCATGCGGGCAGTCAAGGCGGTCATGCCCAGATTATGGGCATTCATAATGGCGTTGATATCACCTGTGAGCCCGAGAGAGAATCTCGAAAGAGGAATAACCAGCGAAAGCCCCCCTCCTGCCGCGCTGCCCTTGATATTGAAAGTGGGACCCCCGGATGGCTGCCGTATGGCGCCTATCACGTTCCTGCCCCTCTTCCCGAGGCCTTCCATAAGACCCACTGCACAGGTGCTCTTACCCTCACCCAGAGGAGTGGGTGTAATAGCAGTCACGTCGATGTACTTCCCTTCCGGCTTGTCCTTGAGACGTTCTAACACCTTGGCATAATCGATCTTTGCCACATGGTGGCCATAAGGAAGAAGCTCTTCCTTTTCAAGAGCCAATTCCTCACCAAGCTGATATACGGTCTTCATGTTTTCTTCGGCAGCTTCGGAAATCTGCCAGTCTTTCATTTTAGTTGGATCTAGTCTCATAAGAAGATTCTCCTTTGTAAAAATTTCTGGACGTAGACCCGGACATGATATAAATGGGAGTTCCCATTTATTAAAAAAAGTCCCTGTTGAAGGAGAATGTCCGGGTTTGTGGGTCTTAATTCGTACCAGGTAGATAACTGAAACAGAATTTGTTAATCCCAGACTCTATTAACTACCCTAGATGGATTTTTTTTTCAATAAGGGCTGGGGAAAATCGTGGAGGATAATAATTGTTACTGGAAATAGACCCGCAAAGGCCCCGTCCTCGACAGATAAACAGGGTGGCAGAGGTCTTGAGAAGGGGAGAAATAATCGTATATCCCACAGATACCTGTTATGGCATAGGAGCTGATATCTTTAACAAGAAAGCAATCGGACGGATTTATCAGATCAAGGGGCTCCATAAAAGCTCACCCTTCAGTTTTGTATGCGCAGATCTCAGAGATATAAGCAAATATGCCTTTGTGACAGACTATGCCTACCGAATATTGAGACGTTTTTTGCCCGGCCCTTACACCTTTATTCTGCAGGGATCCCGGGAAGTCCCCAAAATGATGCTTACAAAACGCCGCACTGTTGGAATTCGTATTCCAGCTCACCCGGTTTGTGAGGCAATAGCTGAGGCACTGGGAAACCCGCTCATAAGCACCTCAGCCGTCATAGGTGATGGACCTGTATGGTCAGATCCCAAAGAAATTAATGAAGTCTTGGGAAAGAGATTGGCTATGGTCGTAGACAGCGGAATTATTCCTGCGGTGCCATCAAGCGTTATATCGTTGGTAAATGACGAGCCCCTGGTGCTCAGAAAGGGTAAGGGTGACTGCTCGATCTTTACAGATGCTGAATTTTGAATATTGAGTCCTGAATTATGGAAGAGAATTAGACTTCAAGTCCTTGCCTGTCTTGAAAACTACGCGGTAACTTGAAGGGCATATTGTGAGTCCACCTGTCTTTGGGTTTACAAATTCACGCCTTTTTTGCCTATGTAGTGAAAAACTTCCTATCCTCCTGATTTCTATCCTTCTTTTTTCTTTAAGTGCTGAAATCATCGCGTCAAAGACCACGTCAACTACTGTTTCGAGGTCTTTTTTCATGTGTTGCGAAAAACCCTGCTGCAACCGGGCAACAAGATCACCCTTCAATATAGACTGTGGCTGTTGATCAGATCCCATAGGAAACCGGACTGTCTGCGGGAGATCCCAGTAACTGCCGGAGAGCATTACCCAAGGTCTTTGCCCCTTCTTTCTGTAAAAGCTCCCTCATGATTGAAATGCGGTCTTTCTTGGGATAGACGAGTTCAGGCCTTCCTTCTATTCCCGCCAGACCGGCAGCCTTATCTACAGCCACGCTGAAGTTGCCCAACTCGTCTACCAGTTTGGCATCCAGGGCCTGATGACCTGTCATAATACGTCCGTCAGCAATGGCTGAAACCTGCTCTTCAGGGAGCTTTCGACTCTTGGCTACTGCCGTTACGAATTGTTTCTGTATATCTTGCATTACTCCCTGGAGCAAGGCCCGTTCATCTTCTGTCATATCTCTGGTGATGGAACCCAAATCCTTGAAAGTCCCGCTCTTGACTACGGTTGTCTTGATCCCGAGTTTTTCCAGCAGACCTTCTATATTGGGCACCTTCATAATAACCCCGATACTTGCCGTCACCGTGCCGGGGTTGGCCACAATATGTCTGGCACCTAAAGACGCATAGTACCCACCTGATGCTGCCACTGTAGCAAGAGATGCCACTACAGGTTTTTCCTGGTTCAGCCTGAGGATCTCTTCATATAGTTCCTGAGACGCCCCAACTGCACCACCAGGGCTGTTTATGCGGATTACCACGGCCTTAATTTTCTGATTATATCGAAAATCCCGCAGGGCCTTTATGGTAGCCTCGGGCTCAGTGATGAGACCTTTGATATCCACCACTCCGATT
Source organism: Deltaproteobacteria bacterium (assembly GCA_013138705.1). The sequence goes on along the minus strand of WTCF01000010.1, from coordinate 1,486 downwards.
TTATCTCCGTGGTAGATCGAAGGACCGCTAACCACGCCCCTTGTTGTCCATAATATTAACAGAAAAAAGGCCACTGTGATGAGTATGGTGAACACTCCGATAGTGGCCAGAGCTACCAATAATGGATGGGCATATCGGCGTTCTTTGCGTGTCCGCAACTCTTCCATTATCCCGGCTTATTCTTCCTGGCCCTTGTCTTCCTCAGAGCGAGCACGATTGTGCTGTACTAATTCTTCCTGCAGCAAGCTGCCCAAAGTAGTACCGGCAGACTTGTTGATACCGCTGTAGTCATCAAAATGTGAACGCTCCTCATCTTCAGATATCCGCTTAACAGAGAGCCCTATACGCCTCTCCAGGGGGGCTACATGGATAACCTTGGCACTGATTTCATCTCCTACCTGAAACATTCCAACCGGTGTCTTGATCTTGCCGGGTCCCAACTCAGAAATGTGAATCAGGCCCTCCACTCCTTCTTCAAGCTCAACAAATACCCCAAAATCCGTTACATTCGTCACCTTGCCTGCAACCTGGCTATCAACAGGATATCTCTCAGGAGCCGACTCCCACGGATCAGGATGAAGCTGTTTAACGCCCAGGGAAAAACGTTCTTTTTCCTTATCGATATTGAGCACTACGGCCTGGATAGCCTCCCCTTTTTTATAAATCTCATTGGGATGTTTGATCCTTTTGCTCCAGGAAAGGTCTGAGATATGAACAAGCCCGTCTATACCTTCCTCAATGCCTATGAATAGACCGAACTCAGTGATATTCTTTACAGCTCCCTCAATCACCGTACCAATTGGATAGCGATCCTGAACCAGATCCCAGGGGTTGGGTTCTATCTGCTTTAGCCCAAGAGATATCCTCTGAGCCTTGGAGTCAACCTTGAGTACAACTGCCTTGACAATATCTCCCACATTAACCATCTGGGAGGGGTGACGTATACGCTTTGTCCACGACATTTCAGACACATGGATTAGGCCCTCTACGCCTTCCTCGAGCTCAATAAATACACCGTAATCAGTAAGGCTTACTACCTTGCCGGTCACTTTTTCTCCCATAGGGTACTTCTCTTCCACTCGCAGCCAAGGATCCTCCGTAAGCTGCTTCATGCCCAAGGAAACCTTTTCACTTTCACGATCAAATGTGAGAATCTTCACTTTAATTGTGTCACCCACATTAAAGAGCCTGGAAGGATGTTCTACGCGTCCCCATGACATGTCGGTGATATGGAGAAGCCCATCGATCCCTCCAAGATCCACAAATACGCCATAATCCGTGATGTTTTTGACATCTCCTTCTATGACCTGCCCTTCCTCAAGAGAAGTCAAGGTATTAACCCTTTTTTCTGCCATCTCTTTCTCCAGAAGGAACCTGCGGGAAACCACGACATTCTCTCTGCGGCGATTACACTTCAGGATAGCACATTCTATAGTCTGATTTGCAAGGGCCTCGGGATCACGAACAGGCCTGAGATCGATTTGAG
>WTCF01000144.1 GCA_013138705.1 Deltaproteobacteria bacterium | reverse complement strand
CCTTAATTTGTCTGTTCAGGATAGCGTCGTATGCCTCATCCTCTGAGTTAAAAATCCTGGCTGGACCCTTGTGCCTCAGCATCTCCGGAGCTACTGCAGACTGTTTAACTACAGCACCCTCAGTAGCCAAGTTTCCGTATAGTATGGCAATGCCGCCTTCTTTGTGATACGGGTCAGTAACAGGGTGAATTACATCCATATTGTTTATTGCTGCATACTCAATATTTTTTCCAACCGTGGAGCCTGTAACTGTTTTTATGTTAGTATCGATGACTCCCAGTTTATCCAGTTCCCTGATTATGGCCTGGATGCCTCCAGCCAGATCAAGTTCCTGAAGGCTGTGCGGGCCTGCAGGGATCATGCTGCATAGATGGGGTGTCTTGGCGCTGATTTCATTAAAGATTTCCAAGGGGAGATCCACTTCTGCCTCGTTAGCGATTGCAGGTACATGGAGCACTGTGTTGGTTGAACACCCCAGTGCCATATCTACAGCAATAGCATTTCTAAAGGCAGATAGCGTGGCCACGTCCCTTGGCCTTAAATCCATTTCCACTAAGCGGACCGCCTGGGCGCCGGCGACCTTTGCGAGGCGAATCCTGGCAGCTGATATTGCGGGAATAGTGCCGCTTCCCGGAAGGGCCAACCCCATGGCTTCAGCGAGACAGTTCATCGAGTTTGCTGTGAACATCCCGGAACATGAGCCACATGTGGGACAGGCCTCATTCTCGATTTCATAGAGTTCCGCCTCGCTCATGTTTCCTGCCTTCACCTGACCTATCCCCTCAAATACGGAAATCAGGTTGACCTTTTGTCCCCTCCAGTCTCCTGTCAGCATGGGACCACCAGTTATGGCTATAGCAGGAATATTAAGCCTGAGCATTGCCATCAGCATACCCGGAGTTATCTTGTCGCAGTTCGGTACAAGTGCAAGGCCGTCAAAGGGGTGGGCCTGTGCCATGAGCTCGACTGAGTCAGCTATCAATTCCCTGCTGGCCAGAGAGTATCGCATCCCTAAATGATTCATGGCAATGCCATCGCAGACACCAATCCCACCAAATTCCACAGGAGTTCCCCCCGCCATCCGGATCCCCGCCTTGACCGCATCTGTGATCTGACGCAGATGTATGTGGCCGGGGATAATTTCGTTGAAGGAGTTGGCCACGCCTATTAAGGGCCTTTGGAGTTCCTCGTCAGTGTAGCCTATGGCTTTAAATAGCGCCCTGTGGGGTGCCCGCTCCAAACCTTTTTTCATTCGGTCACTGCGCATAATATCTTCCTCTCATTTTTTATTAAACACTGGACATGGATTCCTAAATTTATTTCATTTCTAATTCCTCAATCCCTCTATTAAAGCAGAATGCCAAAACAGGAAAGGGAAATCAAGATAAAATGAATCTATATTAATGATGGTTTGATAAATAGGTCATTTTTGCATCTTGTTGTTCAGTTCAAATTCTGGTACAAGAAAATATTATGATTATTGCATCATATTATTTGCAAAGCTATATTCTTCATACCTTTTTATTTCCCAAATACATAAATGGAAGAATCTGACAGTTTCAAGCCCGAGCAAGATTCTGCATCTGATCTAGAGATCAGTCTTTGCTATCAGTTCGCCCGTCCTGAATTTCTGGAGCAGGCCCTCACTCATCGTTCATATGCTGTGGAGCATGGGATAGGTGCTCTGGACAATGAACGTTTAGAATTTCTTGGTGATGCTGTCCTGGAGCTTGTAGTCAGCCATCTTCTCTTTACCCGCCATGGGGAGAGGTGCAGAGAAGGTGAGCTAACTCGTATGAGATCGTTTCTTGTGAACGAGAGTCAGCTTGCCATACAGGCCCGAAGACTCGGACTGGGGAAACACCTACGACTTGGCAAAGGTGAAGACAAGAGCGGAGGACGGGAGAAGCCGTCTATCTTATCTGATGCCTTTGAGGCAGTAGTAGGGGCCATCTACCTCGACAGTAGAATAGAAGAGGTCTTTTCTTTTATTGAAAGGTGCTTTGGTGATTTGCTTGATCAGGCAGTGGACATAGGACTCGGCCAGGATTACAAGAGCAAACTTCAGGAATTGACTCAAGGCCGGTTTCATAGTGTACCTGTGTATGAGATCGAAAAAGTTAGTGGACCTGATCATCAGCGGATATTTCAGGTAAACATTAACTTTAACGATCAGGTGTTACAAAGAGGCAGTGGGCGGAGTAAAAAGGAGGCGGAACAGGATGCTGCCCGGAAGGCACTATGTGTTTTAGATACTTGAGATTTTAGATGGATACAGACTCACACCAATCTGGGAAACAGACAGGCTTTCGTTCAGGTTTTGTTGCAATAGTCGGGGCACCCAATGTAGGAAAATCAACCCTCCTTAATCAACTTCTCGGTGAAAAGGTAGCAATTACCACTCCCAAGCCCCAGACAACTCGACGTCAGGTAAAAGGCATACTTACCGGAGATAAATTCCAGATTGTATTTGTGGATACACCCGGGATTCACGAATCCAAGAAGCCTCTTAATAAGATATTAGTGCGTTGGGCCACTCAGGCACTTGCGGATGTGGATGCGGTAGTGTTTGTGGTTGACGTAACTCGCAGACGTAGAGGTCAGGAGTTTGCCATTTTGGACCTCTTAAGAAAGGTCGGGCAGCCTGTAGTGTTAGTCCTCAACAAAATCGACAGAGTGGCAAAAGAGACCTTGCTGCCCATGATTGATGAGTTGAAGGATGCATATCCCTTTGAAGCAATCGTGCCTATATCCGCCAAGTACGAAAGCGGTGCTTATTATGTACTTGACGAGATATTAAGGTTGCTTTCCGAAGGGCCTCAGTATTTCAACGGGGCAATTATTACTGACCAGTCCAGAGATGATCTTGTAGCTGAATTTATTCGGGAGAAAATTTTCTTGCTTGCAGAACAGGAGATCCCTTATTCAACAGCAGTGAATGTTGAAAAGATTGAGGATAATCAGGAACAGCAGATCACAAAGATCTCGGCTACTATTTTTGTGGAAAAGCCGTCTCAGAAAGGAATCATTATCGGCAAGGATGGTCGTTTTATTAAAAAAATCGGAATTCTTGCCAGAGAGGAGCTTGAATCGCTCTGGGGTAAAAAGGTGTATATGGATCTTCGGGTCAGGGTTCTTAAGGACTGGTCCAGAGATGATCGTGCACTTCGTCGCCTGGGCCTTACTACTTGAGCCTTTTTCTGGAGAGACTTTTTTGTCACCCCTTTACTTACTTTCCCGGACTTTTTAGTCTCACTGATTGATGATTGACCACCTACCATTTTAAAACTATCTGAAATTACAGTTAAAATTTTTGTTATCATGCTAGGCATTATTCTTGCTTATTGCTTATGCTGATACGATATTTTTTTGACATGTTATTAAAAATGCTGGGGTTTATTTTCGGTCCCATTTCTTTAAGGATAAATAATAGTGACCAATTTTCAACATACACTTAGAAAGTCTGTAAAGGCATTTGGTATAGGACTGCACTCCGGGAAAAAGATCTGTTTAAAAATAAACCCTTCTCCGGCCAACACTGGAATTTGTTTTGTTCGTAGTGACTTGAGCCCTGAACAGGTTATCCCCGCCCGGACAGAGTATGTAGTGGATACCAGATTTGCAACCACCATAGGTACTGAAAGAGGTTCTGTTTCAACCATTGAGCATCTAATGGCAGCTCTGTCGGGAGCAGGTGTGAATAATGCCTTGATTGAGGTTGATGGGCCCGAAGTCCCGGCAATGGATGGGAGCGCCGCCCCATTTCTCACCCTTTTGCAAAAGGCAGGTCTGAAGGCCCAGGATGAGCTCATACGATATATTGAGATTCTGGAACCAATAATGGTGACAAGGGGTGATAAGCTTCTGAGTATTGAGCCTTGCAAGAATTTTATTGTGTCTTTTGAAATAGAGTTTGAACATCCCCTTATTGCCAAACAGCGTTTTGTTGACAAGATCACGCCGCAAACATTTGAGTGCCAAATCAGCAAGGCGAGGACCTTTGGTTTTCTCAGTGAAGTGGAGCTGCTGAGAGAAAATGGTTTTGCCTTGGGCGGATCCCTTGAAAACGCTGTAGTTGTGGGTGATGCATCAATACACAATAGTGGTGGCCTGCGGTTTTCTGATGAATTTGTCCGCCACAAGGTTTTGGACTTGATCGGAGACCTTTATCTTTTAGGCGCGCCTATTTTAGGAAAGGTAAAAGCTGTAAAGAGCGGACATGCCCTGCATCATGTTTTGACCCAGGAATTGTTAAATCGCCCCTATGCCTGGGAGTATGTGGAAAACGATAGAACCTGGGCAATACCATCCTGGGTTGGACACAAAGATGATGTGATTTCCGCAGCCATACCCGCCTGACAACTTAGTTCGTAGTTCGTAGTTTATAGTTTTAGGGGTAATATACCTCAAAAAATATGACCTGTGCGATTAGCTACTGGCCGTTAGCTTTTAGCTTAACAACCCGTTTTTATACAAAGTTTTTACCTAATAGCTAACGGC
>WTCF01000107.1 GCA_013138705.1 Deltaproteobacteria bacterium | reverse complement strand
AGGCGGAGGGTACGCAGACGTACTCCCTGTACTTCAAGTGCCCGACAACAAAGCAGATGCGGTGCCCTGTAAACGCTTACGGGAAATTTAACAAGGTAAACTCTTAATCTGTGGTCGGTCTTTATCACGTATTTGGCCGGAACACAACAGTATTGATTGTTTTTACAGAAGTCTTATCCAGGCCTTCCTGTTCCTGGGGCCATCGAATTCACAAAAGAATATCTTCTGCCATGTCCCGAGACACAACTGCCTGTCCTCGAAAATCACCTGTATCCCTGATCCCACCAGTGATGACTTGATGTGGGCAGGCGAGTTTCCCTCCAAATGATGATAGTCATACTCCCATGGTACTATCTCATTCAGTACAGAAATTATGTCCCGTCGGACCGCCGGATCTGCACCTTCATTAATGGTCAGACCTGCTGTGGTATGGGGCACATAGATAAAGGCAAGACCATCACTCACACCTGCTGAAGCTACGGTCTGCTGTATCTGTCCGGTAATGTCAATTAGTTCGGTTCTTGCCTTACTTTTTATCGAAATGGATTCCATGGTTCTTGCCTCCGGCTTTTTTAAACCGCTGTAGTTGTGCTCGATAGTAGTTTGTTTTTGAAGGATCTTTTTTCAGGGCCTCTTCCTCTGTTGCTATGGCCTTTTCCACATATCCATTAATAAAGAAGCTCTCAGCAAGGGTGTCCAATATGTAGCCTGCGGGCTTCAGATTGGCGGCCATTGAGGCGAACATCAGTGCCTCTTTCGGTTTTTGAAACTCAGGGTCGTCTGCAGTAGCATAAATCCATGCGATGTTGTTCAAGATATCAGGATTTTTAGGTGCCAGATCAAGGGCCTGTTTATAAGCATTTACAGCCTTGGCGTATTCTTTTTTTTGGGCAAAGATCTGACCCATAATGACATACAATTCCGGTCGTTGTTCTCCATTGCTCGTGAGTTGTTCAATGTATAGCTGGGTTAAATTGTTATTGGCCGAGTCTTCCCATGACTGTATGGGCATGAGGCTTGGTATAATTATAAGCAAGCTTGCAATGCCAATGAATAGTCCTTTATTAAGAAGCAGCTTTTTTTCATATTCGTCCCTTACTATCGGTCGCCGGGCAACTTCATCCAGGAAATTCACCCTCTCTGCAATACTGAAGTGATGCCAGTTGGGCTGGTTGCGAATATCTCCTGCCAGGATGGCGACTTTTTCCAGGGCGTTAATAAGATTCCATGGGTGCCCTTGTGATTCAAACACAGAGAGATCTGCTTGACGTTCAAAATTCCGCATGAAATAACCCATGAGAAAGCGAAAATACAGGACAATCAATATTCCCATTGGAAGTATTGCCAGGAAAGAAATAAGGGCACCGGGCCAGTGTTGGAGCTGGGTCAGTATCTCAAGAAATAGACGGCGGGATATCAGCCATGTCCCTATGGGATCTAAGAGACGATATGCAATGACGGCGAAAGTTCCCAAGAAAAAAATATACCAAAGCAAGTGCCTGTGGCGCAGGTGAGCCACTTCATGAGAAAGGACTGCTTCAATTTCCTGAGGGAGAAGGTGTTTCACAAGGCAAGGGGTGAAGAGTATGTAACGAAATCCGGGGACAAGTCCCAGGACGGCAGCCGTGCAGGATCTGCCTCCACTCATGGGCCATATGAGGATTTCTTTGCAACTTACATCGGTGCGTTTGAGGAAATCTTCGATCAGGTTCCTTAGCGGTCCCTTGGGAAAAGGCACGCATCCCCACATCATGCGTACCATTGGCGGCATGAAGACCAATATTAATATTAGACAGAAGACAGAAGATGCCAATTCTCCAAATGGCTTCTTGAGCAGTTCCTGAAATTCATTAGAGGGAATTGCTCCTAAAAGATCCCCTAATACGGCCAGTATCAGGTAGAGGACCAGGAAAGGGAGTATAAGTCGTACCCTGAATTCCAGGTCTTTACGTAAAGGAGATTCCGAAAGGCCTTTTCTGTAAAGCACCCACCAGTATGAAGTCAAGAGGAGAATGAAATATAAGATATACAGGCTGATTCCTACGATTTCAATTAATGTCGGAAAGAGAGAGACACCTGGTAAGAATACCAGATAGGTCTTTATGTCCAGCAGGTAAAAGTCAATTATCAAGGGGATCAAAGAGGCCCATTGAAGCCTATCAAGAACCGTGGAAGGTGCCTTGCCGACATATGACCGATTTAGGACCCAGACCACCAGGGCTGTCCAGCCTAAGTTCTTTACCAGCCACAGAAGGAGTACTGTCCCATGAGATAAAGTTGGTTCCGGACCGGACGGCGCCCCGGCTACTAGAGCCATGGCTATCATTAAGGAAATGATTTGACTATAAGGCATATCAACTACAGAATAGCATCCTCTGAGCTAGGAGAAAAGAAACGGCTTGCCCGTTATTGTTTGTTCGGAAAATGCCGATGATAACATTAGGAGGTTATTCAATGGACAGGATAATAGACTGGGCCAAAATTTTTGCAAAGCTGAAGACTGAAAACATTATCTCATACGTGTCAAGCTTTGATCTAATAGGTTTAGCCAGCAATCCATACGTGATGGTGCCGGCCGTTCTTGTGCTGTGTTTACTAATCTTTTTCAAGTTTATCAGGACATTGGCAGTACTGGTGGGCACTGTCGCCATATGTTTTGCATTGAGCTATTCTCTTCCAGGAGAGAATCAGGAGGTGATTGTTGGGGATATTGCCATTCTGGGAGCGACATGTTTTTTAGTTGCCGCTTGCTGGATATATGTTTTTTTTATAAGAAGCGATTGATGGAACATGTGGCATCCTTCACGACAAGTCAAAAGTAGTTTACACTTTGTTGGTCTTGTATTTTGGCAGTGAAATTTGAAATTTGAAACTTGAAATTGGGAAAAACACAAAGATGTAGATGCGTTACCGAATTTCGAATTTCGAATTTCCAGTTTCGACATCGGCATTCAATTTAACAATACACGCTTTTTCGAAAAAAGCGTAAACTGGTGAATGAAGGATGCCGAATATGTTATTTGATTCAGAAAGTAGTTAAAGGTCCTCTGACAATTGGTTTTCAGCAGTCTGACTACTGGATATGTTGGTCCTGTCGGGGACCGGTTGATATCCATATATGAACGTCTCTTATCGGCTTTTGGGCCGCAGGATTGGTGGCCCGGCGACTCACCCTTTGAGGTGTGCACAGGTGCAATTCTTACCCAGAATACGAATTGGGAAAACGTAAGAAGGGCTATTTCAAACCTGAAGAATAAGGACCTTTTGAGGCCCAGGGCCATTTATGAACTGTCAAGGGAGTCGCTTGCCCTGATTATCCGGCCGGCCGGCTATTACAACGTAAAGGCCGGGAGGCTCCAAAATTTTGTGGCCTTTCTGGTGGATGAATTTGGGGGCAATCTGGACACTATGTTTTCAAAGGGTCTTGAGACATTAAGGCCGATGCTTCTTGATATTAAGGGCATAGGTCCGGAAACTGCGGACAGTATCCTGCTTTATGCAGGAGAACTTCCCAGTTTTGTAGTGGATGTCTATACGATAAGGGCACTTATGAGGCACGATTTCATAGACAGGAATGCCGATTATGAAGGGGTTCGCTCCCTGTTCATGGACCACCTTCCATCCGATGTAAAACTCTATAACGAATATCATGCACTGTGGGTTATCCTTGGTAAGAGTTTCTGCAAAAAAACAAAACCAAGGTGTGAGGAATGCCCATTAAATGGAATATAGAGCCTCTTGGAAAACTCTGGGTTTTGTAAAAGGCCATGATGAATTAGTCTGTCGTGAGCCATGTCTTTCAGGTATGAGAGAATCATAAGCTGGCTTGAGGCCCGCAAGCCTGCAGCCTCTGTCAGGGTACACGTCCTTTTGGCGACCCTCATGTGGACAATCGTGGGTCTTTTTCTGTTTGTGCGGGGTGCCCGTAACATGATGAACTTACCGGGGGCTGTGAATCCCTGGTGGCTTATAGTTGCCACCCTCATTGGAGTGCTGAAAGGACGGTTGATTTTTGACAAGACCGCAGAACGGGTAATTTCCCGGATACTAAGCAGGGAAGGGGACAGGTGCCTTGGAGGATTTCTCTCTCTTAAAAGCTGGGGGATGATAATGTTTATGGTCTTTCTGGGGATGTCTTTGAGGGTCAGCCCCTTGCCCGGAATCCTGGTGTGGGGAGTCTATGTGGCAGTGGGCGCGGGCCTTTTTTTTCCAGTCGTTTGTTTTGGAAGGAATGGATCAGCCAAGGGCGCTCAGCCTAATATTTCTTTGCTGCAAACAATAATCCCTTGACCTGATTTCCTGACTCCTTTCTGATATCTGCTTTGGCTTCCTCTAATATATGTAACCCATGACGGCTCAGGACATCTTGAATATATGCCTGCGAGTGGGCATAGCGACCGCTGGGAAAGAGCCGGTGCCCCATGCTGTTGTCATCCAGTCTTTCTACTGAAAAGGCAATGATCCCGCCGTAATTGAGATAAGAAGATGCGGACCTGATTACAGGGTCCAGATTTCCGAAATATACAAAGACGTCAGAACTGTATATCAGGTCAAATTTTTGAGGGAATTCCCAGTCTTGAAGTATGTCAACGGCCTCAAGCCGGTCGTAGATTTTCTTCTCTGCTGCTTTTTCGATCATCTTTAACGATACGTCGACTCCTATCAGTTTTTTTGCAAATGGCCGATAGAATTGAGAGCCTAGGCCGGTACCACAGCCAAGGTCCAAAACTGTCATTTCTTCAGTCAGATATGGGCGCACAAGGTCAAAAAGCAGTTCAGGGGTCTTGTATTTAAGATTTTCAACCAGGGTCTTTTCAAAAGTCCCTGCACACCCATCAAAGACCCTGCGCACGTATTCCGCCGGGGCGGCATCAGGTGTTTCCAGTGTCCCCAGGCTCTGGAGCATGAATCTTGCCGACTTATCATCCGGTTTGGTCTTAAGGACCTTTTTGTAATGATCCTCAGCCTCCTTGAATACCCCGAGCTTTTGTAGAGAAACCCCAAGGTTGAAGTGGGCGGATGCATAATCTGACCGTATCTCAATGGCCTTTCTGTATGACTTCGCAGCGTCTTGAATCATATTAAACTCGTCCTGTGCCACGCCGAGGTTGTTCCATGCCTCTGCCATGCCGGGAGCGAACTCCACTGCTTTGCAAAAACAGGATAGGGCTTCATCCAGGTCTCCAGTCTCCCTGTATGCAGTACCCAGATTGTTCCATGCTTGACCAAAATCAGGCTCTTTTTCCAGCATGGCCCTGTAAATACTTATAGCACCCTTGTGATCGTTCTTTAACTGCTTTAGCCTTGCCAGGTTATAGTATGCCGGAGAATAGGGAGGTCTAAGTTCTGTTGCCTTCTCAAAGACCCTCTGGGCCTTATCCGGTTGGGCCTGGTCCATGAATACTGTTCCAAGCGCGTTCAGTACTGCTCCCCAATCAGGCTTTTTTTTCAATATTTCCAGATAGCCTTTTTCCGCTTCAGCAAGTCGGCCTTCCCTGTGGGCTAAAGAAGCCTTTTTAAGAAGATGTTCCGGAGTGTATTTTCTGCGTTTTGATGGGACAGAATACTTCCGTGCGGCTTTTTTTGTTTTTTTGCGATTACCCATAGGATAGAAATTTAGCGCGTTTACCAAACCGGTGTGAAGTTCTGTTGAACAAAAAAGATGATATATCAATTAATTAGGATTTGCCACTGTTTTTAGTCAGTTGACTAGTCGCAAAATGTAATCTGCCCCAACTTATTGAGAAGTTACGTCGGATCAGGGTAGTACCTCTTTCGGCACTCAGGACAGAGGCCGTGGCTGAACTGGACTCCCGAATGTTCCGCTATGTATTTTTCAAGCCTTTGCCAGGCATCCCGGTCATCGCGAATTTTATGACAATGCATGCAGATGGGCAGAATACCCTGAAGTGTTTTGATATGAGAAAGAGCTTCCTGTAGTTCTTTAACTCGACCGGCAAGGGCGGATTGCAGCTCAACAACCCGTTCGCCGACCCGGAGGCGGGCGCGCAGTTCTTCTTGCTCAAAGGGCTTGATGACATAGTCATTTGCCCCGGCATCAAGGCCTGACACGATATCCTCTTTGCTGTCCTTCACTGTAAGTAGGATAATATAGATTAGTGAGGGTGTGATGGATTCACGAATCTTGCGGCAAAGCTCCACCCCGTTCATTTCAGGCATCATCCAGTCGAAGATTGCCATTTGGGGCGGATCTGTTGTTTGTAGGGCATGCCACGCCTCTTTGCCGTCACGAGTAACTACAATATCATATCCCCACTTACTCAGCAGGATTTCAAGCATGCGGCGAGTCGAGACATCATCTTCAGCAATCAATACCTTCATCGTTCCGCTCCCCTGGACCATGGCTTCGAATCCTCAGGGCTCATGTAGTTTCAAAGCCATCCATGCATACTATTTTATTATCGGACAAAGAATTGAAGGTCTCAAGGTTTTTTTATGGCTAAGCCGATGTTTTAGCTGGAATCCCATAGTAAAATATTGATTTACAAAAGGCGGAAAAAACGATAAATGCAGCAAGTATAGCTTTTGGTAGTAAGGATGTGGGGTATGGGGCACCTAATATGAAAGAACTACTTACTGACTGTAAATGGTTTTCAGTATGCCCTATGAAAAGGTTTTATGAACAAGGGAAAATAGACATAGAATGGATCGATCGGTATTGTAAAGGAGATTGGAAAAATTGTATCCGTTATCAAATGGCAAAGAGGAGAGAGCCGCATCCGGATTGGATGCTTCCTGATGGTAGTATTGATGAAAAGCTGCACAAAGTAGCAGAAAAATGAGAATAAAAATACCCAGCCTTAGAGGAAAGACGATGAAATTTATTCGTTATTTATTAGTAAGTTATTTGACTTTTTGTATGTGTGGATGTTCACCTGTTCATGATAATGATATTCTGTTTCAGACCTCAACCATTAACGCTCTTTTAGAGGGGATATACAATGGAGATGTAACCTATAGAGAATTAAAGCAGCACGGCGATTTTGGGATAGGGACTTTTAATGCCCTTGATGGAGAGATGCTCGGATTTGATAATAAATTTTATCAAATAAAAGCAGATGGGATAGCCTATCGTGTTGATGATTGCATGAAGACACCATTTGCTATTGTAACTTATTTTGAACCCGATAAAACAGTATTATTAGATAATGATATGGATTATGATCAATTAAAACACTATGTAGACAGCTTGTTGCCAACCCAAAATATTTTTTATGCTGTAAAAATAGAAGGGATCTTCAAGTACATAAAAACAAGGAGTGTTCCCAGACAAACTAGGCCATATCCTCCTCTTGTTGAAGTAGTTAAAAATCAGCCGATATTTGAATTTCAGGATGTAGAGGGGACTATTGTAGGATTTCGGTGCCCAAGCTATGTCAAGGGGATAAATATTCCGGGTTATCATCTTCATTTTATCACTAAGGACAAAAAAGGGGGAGGACATTTGCTTGAGTGCCGGACGCAAGACATGAAAATTGAAATAGATTATACTTCCGAGTTTTTTATGGTACTGGCAGAAAGCGGCGAATTCTATAAAACGGATTTAACAAAAGAAAAGCAAAAAGAATTGGAGAAGGTTGAGAAATAATCAATAATCCAACGTTTTCGCATAGGCCTCATCAATTCTCTGCTCAACATAGGAAACCCTGGATTCGTCATATTCATAAATATCAAAGCAGTAGCCGTCTTCCCCAAGGAGACCTTGTGGAATCAGATTTCCCGCTTTATCCGGATCTGTGATCATATCCCCGTAAAAACATACTGAAAGCCACCGGTCTTCAGGGTCATCATCTATGATATCAACCATAACAAAAAGTTTATTCTCGCCGTGTTTGTCTAAGCTCGCCCTGAACGAATAACTCACACCGGGGCGCGACTTAAAGGTCAGGATCGCATCCTCCTTTTCCATGAGATTGTCTCTTAGCTTGAAAAAGGCGCTCTTATTATTTTGTGGGTCATTTGTCCAGCTTTCAAGCAAGTTGTATAGTTCTGTTTTTTCTTTCTCGCTCACAAACATACTTCCATCCTTTCTAATTAAACCGTGAGATTTCCTGTTTATCCTTATATTGTGAGTGCTCAGCAAAGACAGAATAAAGTGTATGTTCAGACGGCGCAACACTTAACTGACAGAAAATCGCATTTGTTGAAACCAGGAAAAGACGGCTCTAACGCGTGAATGGAGATATTCCAGGGCTGTTTACACTTTGCAACGAACGATGTGTGTTTTATGATTAATAATATTCGAAAAACAAGGCATCTCCATGCGCTATAAAGGTCCCATATACCGGCCTCCCAGCGAAGCAGACTCGTTGTTGATTCAGGCCACTATCGGATGCCCTCATAACCGATGCACTTTCTGCATGGTCTATAAGAACGGCCCTAAATACCGCGTCAGGCCGGTAGCGGATATTAAGCAAGACATGGTGGAAGCAAAAAAGATCTACGGTCCTTACGTGCGCACCATGTTTCTTCCTGCTGGAAACACAATAGCTATGTACACACAGGATCTGGCTGATGTGTGTTGTTTTGCCAGGACAACCTTTCCCCGTCTTGAGCGAATCACTGTCTACGGGTCCTCTCAATTTATCCATAAGAAAGGACCGGATAAACTTGGACAGTTGGCCAAATCTGGCCTTGGACGCATTCATGTGGGCCTTGAATCAGGTGATGACGTCATATTGAAATATATTCACAAGGGAACCCATGCCCAGGAGCAGATCGAAGCGGGCAAGTGGCTGATGGCCGCCGGGATCGAGTTAAGCTTGTATGTTATTTTGGGGATCGGAGGCCAGGAAAGAACATCCGAGCATGCAAAAGAGACTGCCAGGGTGATCAATGAAATCGCGCCCGACTTTGTCCGGCTGCGCACCTTTGTGCCAAAGATAAATACACTTATTTTGGATGATGTCTTGGCGGGGCGCCTCAAGATGCTCACGCCTCACGGCGTTTTAAGGGAAACAAGGACCTTCCTTGAAGGCCTGACCATTAAAACTTTCCTTGCCAGTGACCACTATACGAACTACATCAACCTTTACGGCCGCCTGCCTCAGGACAGGCCAAGGCTCTTGAAAGAGATAAATCATGCCCTTGAACGGGATGAGTCTGATTTTCGACCGTTTTTTATAGGGACCGAGTGATAAAGAATTAAGAATTAAGAATGAAGAATTCTGTAGAGAGCAATGTGATAAAGAAAAAGATCCTTTCAGCAGGAGTAATAATAGTCAGGATGAATGGAGTTCAGTTGAAATATTTATTGCTCAGGGCCTTTGGTTATTGGGATTTTCCAAAAGGGATTGTGGAGCCGGATGAGTCTCCTGTTGAAGCCGCCAAGAGAGAGGTAGAGGAGGAGACTACCTTGAATGACCTCAATTTTCGTTGGGGATACGATTACAGGGAGACAGGACCTTATAACCGCGGAAAGGTAGCCCGTTATTATATAGCAGAGACCAGCGAGTCCCGTGTAAGCCTTCCGGTAAATCCGGATATAGGGAAACCAGAACACGATGAGTATCGCTGGGTATCGTATGAAGAGGCACTCTCTCTGGTGGCTCCAAGGGTGAGGGCGGCCCTTGAATGGGCACAAGAGACTATCGTTTTAAAACCTTTGTAGTCAGATTCGTACCACTCCTTGAGTTGTTTGATAAACTCATCGATGGATGCAATTTTCGTATTCATGATCTTTCCCTTCCAGGGCCGGACAGAACGGGCGAATCCCTTCAATCCCGGGAGGCATTGCGGAACTTTGAAACTCGAAAAAGTCTGCCGATGCCGGGTGGGGGTGAATAATTATGGCAGCAGATAGGGTATTTTCAGCATAATCAGCTATCGGTTCCACCCTGGATCTTGACATAACGATCAATTAGCGGATAGGTTTGATAATCATAAGGATATCTATGGTTTTAGTTAAGAATTAAAAAGTAAGAGTTAAAAGTTAGGAATTGGGAAAAGTAAATGCCTGAAGGCAAAACAAAAAAATCCGGTGCGGTTATGGTGCTGGGCGGTGGGATCGCAGGGGTACAAACAACTTTGGATCTTGCCGACCTGGGTTACTACGTTTACCTGGTGGAAAAAAAGGCCTCTATCGGTGGGGTCATGGCCCAGTTGGACAAGACCTTCCCTACTAATGACTGCTCGTTGTGAATACTGGCACCGAAGTTGGTTGAGGCCGGTCGGTCTCCGAACATAGAGATCCTGACAAATGCCAGGCTGGAAACCCTGGAGGGAGAATCGGGGCGGTTCACGGCCGGAGTGCATCAGGAGCCGCGTTTCATAGACGAGGACAAGTGCACGGCCTGTGGTACGTGTACAATGTATTGCCCTATGCCGATCGTTGATTTGTACAATGAAAGACTGAGTATAAGCCGTGTCCCTCACATAGACTATATTCAGGCCATTCCATCCAGCTACTACATAGACCCCAAGGCCTGCCTAAGAATAAACTATGAGACCTGTAATCTCTGTGCCCAGACATGCACGGCCCAGGCTATAGATTTCAGCCAGAAACCCAGAGAGCTGAGCCTGGACATCGGAGCGGTGGTCCTGGCCCCGGGTTTTGGTAGGATAGACCAGTCTGTTCTGGAAAAGTACGGTTATGGACGTTTCCTCGACGTGGTCACAAGCATGGAGTTCGAACGATTGACCTGCGCGTCGGGGCCGACAGAGGGCCACATAGTCCGCCTCTCCGACAAGAAGCCTCTTAAGAAGATCGCATTTCTCCAATGCGTGGGCTCCCGGGACGAGACATGCGGAAACGGTTACTGCTCCACTGTCTGCTGCATGTACGCCATAAAAGAGGCCTCTGTTGCAAAGGAACACAATCCGGATCTTGACATCGCCCTCTTCTTTATGGATGTCCGGACCCAGGGAAAAGGCTTTGATGCCGCAAGGGAGCGGGCTGAGACCAAGTATGGACTCAGGGTCATAAGGGCCAGGATTCCCAGGGTAGACCAGGTAGACGGACAGCTTGCCCTTACCTGGACAATAGATGATGGGAAATCCCATTCAGAACTATTTGATATGGTAGTCCTCTCAGCAGGACTTCATGCCCCGAAGGACGCAAAGGCAATTGCGGAGATTGCCGGCATAGAGCTTAATCACTATGGATTCTGTAAGACATCCGTGGATTCACCACTTGTTGCAAGCCGTGACGGGGTCTATGTGGCAGGGGCTTTTCAGGGACCAAAGGACATCCCTGAGAGTGTCACCCAGGCCTCCGGTGTGGCAGCCATGGCTTCGGAACTCCTGTCAGAAGTCCGGAATACCCGCACTGTCACCATGTCATACCCTGAAGAGGACAAGGCCCTTGCGTCTGAGGACCCCCGGGTGGGTGTATTTGTCTGTCACTGCGGGTCAAATATTGAAGGTGTTGTGGATGTTAAAGCGGTCAGATATTATGCAGGTACGCTGCCGGGCGTAGTATTTTGCAAGGACACCCTCTACTCCTGTTCCCATGATGCCCT
>WTCF01000033.1 GCA_013138705.1 Deltaproteobacteria bacterium | reverse complement strand
TGAAAAGGAATTGCAGAGAATTGTAGAATCTACCGAAAAGTACGAAGTTGCCAGAAAGAGGGCGATCTCTGATCTGCGGACCGGATACCATCTTGGAGGCATAATCACGGCATCGAGAAAAGAACTTTATGAAAGGTAGAATTTTTGTTGATACAAATATACTGATTTATGCCCATGACCTGGATGCAGGTCCACGGCACGACATTGCCGCTTCTATTGACTCGCAACCCGTCACCCCGCAAGACATGGCTTGCGCGCTGCGGTTACCTCATCCAGCCTCCTTACCTTGCACCTTCTTGGAGCGTCGTGGAGCAGGTCCGGATTTTGCCTCACCTCACTCACAATTGCTTTGAATGCTTCAATAAACTGATCGATATCCTCTTTGGACTCTGTCTCGGTCGGCTCTATCATTATGGCACCGTGCACAACCAGCGGGAAATAGACTGTAGGCGGATGAAATCCATACTCCATAAGTCGCTTGGCCATATCCAGTGTCGTCACTTTTGCGTCCTTTTGATGTTCATCCGAAAAAACACATTCATGCATGCAGGGTCTGTCATAGGGAAGATGCAACGTCCCTTTTAGGCTTTCCTTGATATAATTCGCATTTAATACGGCAAGCCGGCTGGCTTTTTTCAGATTTTTCGGCCCCATGCTGCGAATATAGCTATAGGCCTTTATCATAACACCTACATTTCCGTGAAATGCCTGTACCTTGCCGATAGATTCAGGATAATCTCCGGAAAGGACATATCTCTCCTTTTCCTTGACTATGCGGGGAACAGGGAGAAATGGCTCAAGCTCTCTTTTGACACAGACAGGACCTGAGCCCGGCCCGCCTCCCCCGTGAGGTGTGGAGAAGGTCTTATGGAGGTTCAGGTGCATCACGTCAACCCCGATTTTGCCCATATGCACTATACCCATGACGGCATTCATATTTGCACCGTCACAATAGACTAATCCGCCTTTGGCGTGGATGATCTCTGCTATTTTCCGGCTGTTTTCTTCAAAAAGGCCCAGCGTGTTCGGGTTGGTGATCATAATACCGGCCGTGTCTTCGTCCATGACCTCTGCAATGGCCTCTACTGAAAGAATCCCCTGTTCATTTGATTTTACTGGCACGGAACGGTAACCGCAGAGAGCTGCAGAGGCAGGGTTTGTGCCGTGGGCAGTATCAGGTACAATGATCTTTGAACGCTGCGATCCTTTGCTTTTGTGAAAGGCATGAATCAGAAGCATGCCGGTGAGTTCTCCATGGGCCCCTGCCGCAGGCTGAAGGGTGGTCGCATCCATGCCGGTGATTTCCGTGAGGTATTGCTCAAGTTCAAACATCATACTGAGTACGCCCTGGGACAGGCTGGTCGGAAGCATGGGGTGGGCTCCGGCAAATCCCGGAAGGTTTGCCTGTCTTTCATTGGTCTTGGGACTGTACTTCATGGTACATGAACCCAAGGGGTACATGCCGGTATCGACCCCGAAATTCCACTGGGACAGCCTGGTGTAATGGCGTACCACGTCAACCTCACTCAAATCCGGAAAGTCCGGCCCTTGGCCTCTTAATTCCTGGTCCAGGGGGACAGATTCAACATCACGCCGGGGAAGGGAAAATCCGCTTCTTCCCTCTCTCCCCTTTTCCCAAAGGAACGGTTCATTCAGTATCAGTCCTGTAGTTCCTACAGATTCTTTCATGACTGAACCTCCCTCACCAGGGCATCCATGTCGTCCCTGGACTTGGTTTCCGTGACACACAAAAGATAGTGGTTGGCAAGTTCCGGATAGTAGGGGGCCAGAGAAAGGCCGGGTACTATATTTTTTTCCATAAGTCGCTCATAGGTGGGCTCAAAGCCATTCGGGAACTCGACAACAAACTCATTGAATGTAGGGGTCTCAAAAGCGATTTTGCATCCAGCCTTTTTCAATCCCTTTTTAAGATACTCGGCCTTGTCACGGTTGAGACCGGCAAGCTCCCTGATCCCCGTACCACCGAGAGAGGCCATATACATGACGGCCGCCAAAGCACAGAGACTGTTGTTGGTGCAGATGTTGGAGGTTGCCTTTTCCCGGCGAATATGCTGCTCCCTGGTGGCAAGGGTCAGGACAAAGCCTCTCTTTCCGTCAAGGTCTTTGGTTTTGCCCACCAGGCGACCAGGCAGGCTGCGCATGTATTTCTTTCTGCTTGCAAGCATCCCAAGGACCGGTCCGCCAAAGGAACGGGGTATCCCCAGACTCTGACCTTCTCCGCATACAATATCAGCGCCTTGTGCCCCGGGGCTTTTCAAGAGACCGTAAGCAAGGGCCTCAGTAAAGGAAGCAATAAAGAGAGCTTTTTTATCATGGGCCTTTTCCCCGGCGGCCCGCAGGTTCTCAATACATCCGAAAAAATTAGGTGACTGAATCGCAACGGCTGCAAGATCGTCCATGTCATCAAGCCCGGCAATATCGGTCATACCATTTTCCAGACAGCCGAGTTCCACAATCTCAAAACCGGTTGGCTCAAAATAGGTTCTAACTACCTGACGATAAAGTGGATGAATCAGGCTTGAAATAGCGACTTTTTTTCGTTTGGTAATACGGATGGCCATGAGGAGTGATTCAGCCAGGGCCGCGGCGCCATCATAATGTGATGCAGTGGCTATCTCCATGCCTAGAAGCCGCGCAGCAAGGGTCTGATACTCATAGATCGCCTGCAAGGTTCCCTGGCTCATTTCCGGCTGGTAAGGGGTGTAAGACGTTACAAACTCGGAGCGACTTAAGAGATAAGACACTGACGCGGGAATATAATGCTCATAACTCCCGGCTCCCAGGAATACTCTGTACTCAGGGGAGACTGCCATGCTCTTGGAAAGGGCCTCCATGTGGCCGTTCAGTTCCCACTCGGTCAATGCCTTTGGCAGATTAAGATCGCCCTTTAATCGGCAATCATCAGGGACGGTCGAAAAAAGATCGTCAAGGTCATCAACCCCCACAACCTGAAGCATTGAAGAGATC
>WTCF01000055.1 GCA_013138705.1 Deltaproteobacteria bacterium | reverse complement strand
GGTCTAAAATCGACGGCCGGCGCGGTGTTTGGAAGGCCCCTGCCGGTCTTGAGACCTCGCTTTTGGGAGTGGCGGGCCTGGAATTCACCGTAGGAGACGGCGACCAGAACCAGCTCAATCCAATGGGAGTCAACTGCCTGCGTAAGATGCCGGGTGCCGGACCGGTCATCTGGGGCTCTCGAACACTCTCAACAAAGGCCGATCCCGAGTGGCGCTACGTACCGGTGCGTCGCACCGCCATCTTTATCGAGCAGAGTATTTACAACGGGATCCAGTGGGCGGTGTTTGAGCCCAATGACCACCGGCTGTGGTCCTCGCTGCGGCTCAACATCGATTCCTTTATGAACGGTCTATTTCGTTCCGGGGCGTTCCAGGGCGAAAAAGCTTCGGACGCCTATTTCGTCCGTTGCGGTCTGGGCGACACCATGACCCAGGGCGACATCGACCGTGGCCAGGTGATCGTCATCGTGGGCTTTGCTCCTCTGAAGCCCGCTGAGTTCGTGATCGTTCGTATACAACAAAAGGTTGCACAGCAATAAAGGAGAGAAAGGATGGCTGCACCGTTGTTTCCGGTCAATACACATAGACACGATCCATATCGTACCTTCAAGTTCCAGGTCATCATCGACGGCAAGCCGGTGGCGGGTTTAAAAAAAATGGGTGCGCTCAAAAAAAAGACGGAGCAGGTAAAATGGCGTGCCTCAAATGACCCGTCTCACGAACGGATTTTGCCTGGCGGGACCAGCTATGAGGCGGTGATTCTGGAGCAGGGGTTGACTCATGACCCGGTCTTTGAGAACTGGGCCAATCTGGTGAACAACATCGAGGGTGATGCTGCCATTTCGCTGAAGAACTTTCGTAAGGACATAATTGTCAATGTCCTCAATCTTCAGGGACAGGTGGCCATTTCTTATAAGTTGTTCCGTGCCTGGGTCTCCGATTTTCAGGCCCTGCCCGATCTGGACGCCGGCAGCATGAACACAGTAGGCATCCAAAGCATCACCCTACAGAACGAGGGTTGGCAGCGGGACACTAGCGTGGCTGAACCTGCGGAGAGCTGATGCAACTTCCTGGCGGCCTTTGGCATAACGACGAGCGACAGCGACAGTTTGACTTCAGGCCCCTGACTGGAAATGTGGAGCTGGCTCTCGCCGAAATCGCCGGCAGTGATGGTAGCCTCCCGTCACAGGTTACAGCGGCCCTGTCGGCGACCCTGGGCCAGGTGGGCGGTGACGTCCCAACACTCTCACGTGTAGAGGCCCTCTGTGTTGCCGACCGGCAGTTCCTGATGCGTTGTCTGGCCATTTTCCTGGGCATGGAGGACATATGGCTGACAGCCCGTTGTGCACGTTGCGGGAAATGTTTCGATTTTTTTATTAAACAATCGGAATTACCCGTCAAACAAGCAGGGGAGAGTTTCCCCTTTGCTTCTGTCGAGACCTCTGCAGGGCTTTGCCGGATGCGCGTGCCAAACGGGGCGGATCAAGTCGCGATAGCCGCCATCGAAGACTCTGAGGTGGCCCTACAAACACTAGTTCACCTTTGCATAGTGGGCTTCCCGGATGCATCTGACGGCGAAGGGAAGCCGGAAAACCTTGCCAAAAAGTTCAATGCAGATGATCTCCGGCGGGTTGAGGCAGCGCTTGAGGAGGTGGCGGCCGAGGTGACTACAATGATACAGGCAGTCTGCCCCGAATGTGAGCAGGCCAATCTTGTCGAAATTAATCCCTATATGTGCCTGCAACAGGGGCAAACGAGCCTGTTCTCCGAAATTCACATCCTTGCTTCCACGTATCATTGGAGTGAAACGGAGATATTATCCATGCCAAAGAACCGACGTCAATGCTATCTCAAACTCATTGACAGGTCCAGAGGCATGGTTCAGTAGACAAAAAAGGGGTGTTACACTTGGGATTTTTCTCTGACATCATTCACGACAGCCGAAGGCGAAGCACAATGCCTGAACAGAGGAGTTCGGCAGGACAGTCCTTTCCTGCTGATGCCCTGGCCCGTTCCGGCAAAGGGACGTCCTCCGAGGACAGGATGTCCCCCTCTGGAATGATGACGGAGTCACAACTTTGGGAGGAGGGTGGCAGACTGGCAGGAAAGGCGTCGCAGATGACGCCTCCACAGGGGCCTGCCATCCGCCAGGTGGTGGACCTTTCGCCGCCGGAAAACACCGCTGTAGCGGAACTTCCGGTGGCAAACGGATTATTGAGTACGTTACCCAATCCCGGGAAACAGGAGCTGGCAGGCAGCGAAAGCGCCCGAACGGGAACTACTGCACAAAGTACGGAGCAGGAAAGCGCATCCAGCGACAGTGTGTTCGCCAACGTCTGTTTTGTTTCAGCCGTAGGTGATTCGCAAGTCAAGGGGCCTTTATCTCTCCGTCAAGCGCATAGTACCGGGAAGATGTCGGTGGAAACCCGGGGGAGAAGGCAAGCGGGTACTGATACTGATACCCGTGCGGGTTCCGCCACCCCTCCCAATCCTTCCCTTGCCCAAGCTGTGAAGATAAAACCAGGAGGATCA